>NZ_RZTB01000020.1:0-85708 GCF_003997735.1 Mesorhizobium sp. M7A.F.Ca.MR.148.00.0.0
TCGTGCCGACCATCCTGTCCTTCGTTATCGTCGGTTTCGCCTGGAAGCTGATCCTGTCGCCGCTGTGGGGCGTGGCGCCGCATCTGATGGATATCGTCGGCCTGAAAAGCCTGTTCACGCCGTGGCTCGGCAAGGAGCAATATGCACTGACCGCACTCAGCCTGATCTCGGTGTGGCAGTTCGTCGGCATCCCGATGATGCTGATCTATGCCGCCCTGCTGTCGATCCCCGAAGAGGTGATCGAGGCCGCCGAATGCGACGGGATTACCGGCCTTTCACAGTTCTGGAAGATCAAGCTGCCGCTGATCCTGCCGTCGATCGGCATCATCTCGATCCTCACCTTCGTCGGCAATTTTAACGCTTTCGACCTGATCTACACCGCGCAAGGCGCGCTCGCCGGGCCAAACTATTCGACCGACATTCTCGGCACCTTCCTCTACCGCGCCTTCTTCGGCTTCCAGCTGCAGACCGGCGACCCCAATATGGGCGCGGCGATCGCCACGATGATGTTCCTGATCATCCTCGGCGGCGTCTGCGTCTACCTCTTCCTCGTCCAGACGCGCCTGCGTCGCTATCAGTTCTGAGGGGCCGAGAGATGAGCACCGCCACCCGTTCCGTGCCCCGCACCATCGGCGCCCACGCGATCCTTTTGACCTACACGGCAATCGCGCTGTTTCCGGTGATCCTCGTCATCATGAACTCGTTCAAGTCCCGCGCGGGCATCTTCGGTGCGCCGCTGACGCCGCCGACGCCTAAAACCTTCGACCTGATCGGCTACACGACCGTCATCGGCCAGGGCGACTTCATCCACTATTTCCAGAACAGCCTTGTCGTCACCGTCGCCTCGCTGTTCTTCGTGCTTTTGTTCGGCGCCATGGCCGCGTTCGCACTGTCGGAATACCGCTTCCGCGGCAATTCGCTGATGGGGCTCTATCTGGCGCTCGGCATCATGATCCCGATCCGGCTGGGCACCGTCGCCATCCTGCAATTGATGGTGGCGAGCGGGCTGGTCAACACGCTGACGGCGCTGATCCTGGTCTACACCGCGCAAGGCCTGCCGCTTGCCGTGTTCATCCTGTCGGAGTTCATGAAGCAGGTCTCCGACGATCTAAAGAATGCCGGCCGCATCGACGGCCTGTCCGAATACACCATCTTCTTCCGGCTGGTGCTGCCGCTGGTCAGGCCCTCGATGGCGACCGTCGCCGTTTTCACCATGATCCCGATCTGGAACGATCTGTGGTTCCCGCTGATCCTGGCGCCGTCGGAGGAAACCAAGACCGTGACGCTCGGCGCGCAGCTCTTCCTCGGCCAATTCGTCACCAACTGGAACGCCATTCTCGCTGCCCTGTCACTGGCCATCATGCCGGTGCTGATCCTCTACGTCATCTTCTCGCGGCAACTGATCCGCGGCATCACGTCCGGAGCCGTCAAGTGAACTCTGAAACACCCCTTCGTGTCGTTGTCGCCGGCCTCGGCAATATGGGCCGCAGCCATGCGCTGGCTTATCATACCAATCCCGGTTTCCAGATCGCGGCGCTGATCAATCGCTCCGACGTGCCGCTGCCGGACGGGCTGTCGGATTACGGCATCAGGCGCTCCTTCGATGACGCCCTGCGTGACGAAAAGCCCGATGTCGCCTGCATCGCCACCTATTCCGACAGCCATGCCGACTATGCTGTGAAGGCCTTCGAGGCCGGTTGCCACGTCTTCGTCGAGAAGCCGTTGGCAACGACGGTGGCCGACGCCAGGCGCGTCGTCGCGGCGGCGAAGGCCAACGGCAGGAAGCTGGTGATCGGCTACATCCTGCGCCATCACCCGTCCTGGATCAGGCTGATCGCCGAAGCCCGCAAGCTCGGCGGCCCCTATGTCTTTCGCATGAACCTCAACCAGCAATCCTCGGGTCACACCTGGGAGACGCACAAGCAGTTGATGCAGACGACCTCGCCGATCGTCGACTGCGGCGTGCACTATCTCGACGTCATGCTGCAGATCACCGATGCGAAGCCGATCGAGGTGCGTGGCATGGGCGTGCGGCTGTCCGACGAGGTGGCGCAGTCGATGTACAATTACGGCCATTTGCAGGTGCTGTTCGACGACGGCTCGGTCGGCTGGTACGAAGCCGGCTGGGGTCCGATGATTTCGGAAACGGCGTTCTTCGTGAAGGACGTCATCTCGCCCAATGGCTGCGTGTCGATCGTCATGAAGGAAGGTGTGAAGTCCGATGACATCGACACCCACACCAAGACCTCGACCATCCGCCTGCACAGTGCGGCGACCGGCGCGGACGGCAAGTTTCTCAAGGCCGACGAGATGCTGTCGATGGAGGGCGAACCCGGCCATCAGGATCTCTGCGACCTCGAACAGGCCTTCGTGCTGAAGGCGATCCGCGAGGATCTCGATCTCACCAAACATATGGACGACGCGGTCAAATCGCTCGCCGTCTGCCTTGCAGCCGACGAGAGCGTGCACAGTGGCACCGCCGTCAAACTCTAGAACAGGGACGAAGCCGTGGGCTCGCTGAACATCGAGAACGTGAAGAAGGCCTTTGGGCCGGTCGAGGTGCTGAAGGGCATCAACCTCGAAGTGAACGACGGCGAGTTCGTTGTCTTTGTCGGGCCGTCCGGCTGCGGCAAGTCGACCTTGCTCAGGGTCATTGCCGGGCTGGAGGACTCGACCTCGGGCCGCGTCGTCATCGATGGCGCGGATGTCTCGGCCACGCCGCCGGCCAAGCGCGGCATCGCCATGGTGTTCCAGACCTATGCGCTCTATCCGCATCTGACGGTGAAGAACAATATGGGCCTCGGCCTCAAGCAGGCCGGCACGCCCGCCCCGGAGATCGACCGCCGCATCGGCATCGCCTCGTCGATGCTGTCGCTGGAGCCCTATCTCGAAAGGCGGCCGGCCGAACTCTCCGGCGGCCAGCGCCAGCGTGTCGCCATCGGCCGCGCCGTGGTGCGCGAACCCAAGCTCTTTCTCTTCGACGAGCCGCTTTCGAACCTCGATGCAGCACTGCGCGTCAACACGCGGCTGGAGATCGCGCAGCTGCATCGCCGGCTGAAGGCGACGATGATCTACGTCACCCACGACCAGGTCGAGGCGATGACGCTGGCCGACAAGATCGTGGTGCTCAACGCAGGGAAAATCGAGCAGATCGGTGGCCCGATGGAGCTCTACAATTCGCCGGCAAATGAGTTCGTCGCCGGCTTCATCGGCTCACCAAAGATGAATTTCGTCAACGGCGCCAGGCTCGGCGAAACCGCCAAGACCATCGGCGTGCGGCCGGAACATTTGACCGTCCATCCGAAATCCGGCGCCTGGAAGGGTACGGTGGTGCACGCCGAGCATCTCGGCGCCGACACCAACCTCTATCTCGACTGCGAGAAGGCGGGCCTGATCACCGTGCGGATTTTTGGTGTTTATGATGCCGAGCCGGGTGCCACGCTGTATGCGACGCCGGATCCGGCGAAGACCTATCGGTTTGGCGCTGATGGGAAGACGATCAAGTAATATTTGACGTCGGCGCTGCCCCTCATTGCCCTGCCGGGCATTTCTCCCCGTATAGTGACGGGGAGAAAGGTACTGGCGCGACGCCGGCGCCTTCTTTGCAGCGTTGGCGATTGGCGAAAGCAGCAGTCACAGCGTCCTTCTCCCCGTTCACGGGGAGAAGATGGCGGCAGCCAGATGAGGGGCGGCGCAGACCTGTCGAGCGACAGGCTTATACGTCCGCCTTGAACGTCTGCTTCTGCTGGCCCAGGCCCTCGATTCCCAGCTCCACCACATCGCCGGCCTTCAAGAACACCGGCGGCTTCATGCCGAGACCGACGCCGGGCGGCGTGCCGGTGGAGATGATGTCGCCGGGGTGCAGCGACATGAACTGGCTGAGATAGGAAACCAGATACTTGACGCCATAGACCATGGTCTTGGTCGAGCCGTTCTGCATCGTCTTGCCGTTGACCGTCAGCCACATTTTGAGGTTCTGCGGATCGGCCACTTCGTCCTTGGTTACCAGCCATGGGCCGGTCGGGCCGAACGTGTCGCAGCTCTTGCCCTTGGTCCACTGGCCCTGCCGCTCGGCCTGGAAGGCGCGCTCGGAGACGTCGTGGGCAACGCTGTAGCCGGCGACATAGTCGAGCGCATCGGCCTCGCTGACATATTTGGCGGTTTTGCCGATGATTACGGCCAGTTCGACTTCCCAGTCGGTCTTCTCCGAGCCGCGGGGGATCAGCACGTCGTCATCCGGCCCGACAATGGCCGAGCTTGCCTTCATGAAGATGATCGGCTCCGGCGGCACGGTGGCGCCGGTTTCGGCGGCATGGTCGGAATAGTTGAGGCCGATGCAGATGAACTTGCCGGTGCCGGCAACGCAGGCGCCAAGGCGCGGGCTGCCGGAAACCGCCGGCAGCGACTTCGGATCGAGCTTGGCCAGTGCCGCCAGCGATGCCGGGTCGAGCGTCTTGCCGCCGATGTCGGTGACGTGAGCGGAGAGATCACGGATCGTTCCATCCGCATCGAGCAGGCCGGGACGTTCGCTTCCCACCTCGCCATAGCGCAACAGTTTCATCTAAATCCTTCTCCTGATTGCGGCCTCGTGGCCTTTTGCAAACTTTCCGCCAAGGCGATTGCGCCTTCAAGGAACCGGCGGACCGTACCCATCGACCTGACTACGAACAAGCGCGATCGCCATACAAGATAGCCGGCGCGCGGGATTTTCAGACTCTTCGATCCCCTGTCATACGCCGGGAAAGGGCCGGCTCGTCCGGCTCGGCAAGATTTCCGCAGTCAGATCGACCAGCCGCCATCGATATTGTAGGCCTGCCCTGACGTATAGGTGGCGCCGGCCAGATAGACGGCGAGATCCGCGATCTCCTCCGGCGTGCCGAGCCGGCCCATCGGCTGGCGGGCGATGAAGGCGGCGCGGGCGGCATCGTAGTCGCCTTGCGCGTGCATGCGGTCCTGCAGCGACGGGCTCTCGACCGTGCCGGGGCAGATGGCGTTGCAGCGTATACCCTTGCCGACATAGTCGGCGGCGATCGCCTTGGTCAGGCCGATGACGGCGGCCTTGGTCAGGCCATAGACGAAGCGGTTGGGCACGCCCTTGGTTGAACTGGCCAGCGAGGCCATGTTGATGATCGATCCGTCGCCGCGTTCCAGCATGCCGGGCAGCACGGCCCGGCTGGTGCGGATCATGGCGCGAACATTGAGATTTAGCGCGAAATCGAGGTCTCCGTCCTTCATCTCGAGGATCGAGCCCGAATGGACGAAACCGGCGCAATTGAACAGCACGTCGACGACGCCGATCTCGGCAAAGGCGGCGTTGACGGCTTCGTCGTTGAGTACGTCCAGCTTGCGGGTCTTGATCCCCGGCGTCCTGGCGAGTTCCGCCAGCAGTGCCTCGTTGATGTCGGTGGCGTGGACGATGGCGCCAGCTTTTGCGAACGCCAGTGCGCTCGCCTTGCCGATGCCTTGCGCCGCTGCCGTGACGACAACGACCTTGCCTGCCAGATCCGCCATGCTGTTCTCCTCGTCCGCTGGGATAGTCGGGTCTACCTGCGGCTGGCCAAGGCGTCATGTGCCAGTCACGCGCGATCGTGCAGCCTGCGCCGTTGACCGTTCACTGATAAAGATGTTTTTTCTCGTTAAAGAACATCTGTCCGTGCGTCAACCCCGAACACGGTCTCACAGCACCGGCGGGACATCAATCGCCGTAAGGCACCCAGACATTCTTGACCTCGACGGCGCGGCGCAGGAAGGCGTCGCCGGCGGCTTCGTCGGATGCCCAGTCGAGGCTGCGGCCATTGCCGCTCCAGACGCGCTTGAGGTTGCCGATGGACTCTGCCTCCGCCTTGGCGCAGGTCTCTGCGTCGGCGAACACCCAGAGCCCGTCGACATCGTCATGCTTGGCCAGCACGCCGGCAAGTTCGGCGCTGCGGCCGGTGACGATGTTGATGGCGCCTGAGGGAATGTCGGAATATTCGATGACCTGGTAGAGATCGGTGGCCAGCAGCGGGTAGCGCTCCGACGGCACCGCAACCACGGTGTTGCCCATGGCCAGCGCCGGTGCGACCAGCGAGATCAGACCGAGCAGCGGCGAGCTATCGGGGGCGACGATGCCGACGACGCCGACCGGTTCATGAAGCGCCAGCGTCACGGCACGCGCCGGCGGCTGGTGCACGCGGCCCTCGAACTTGTCGGCCAGACCGGCATAGAGGAACAGCCGTTCAATGGATTGTTCTACCTCTTCCCGCGCGGCGTTGGGCGTAGCGCCGGTCAATTCGGTGAGACGGGCGGCGAACTCGCCGGCACGGCCGGAAAGATTCTCGGCCAGATAATAGAGCACCTGGGACCTGTTATAGGCGGTCGCCTCCGGCCAGGCCTTGGCACCGCGGGCGGCAGAGACGGCATCACGGATATCCTTGCGGCTGCCGAGCCCAACCTCGCCGGCAAGCTTGCCCTTGGCGGTGGCGATGGCGAGCGAATAATTGCCATCCGGCCGTACCTGCTTGCCGCCGATGAACAGCTTTGCCGTGCGATCGATCGTGTCGCCGTCCGGCTGCTCGACAGGCTGTGCGGAGGTCGTCGCCGGCTTGATGACCGGGCCGAGCGGCAGCTTTGCCGTGAGATATTCGAACATGCCCTCGCGCCCGCCCTCGCGGCCGAATCCGCTTTCGCGGTAGCCCCCGAAGCCACAGGCGGCGTCGAACATGTTGGTGCCGTTGACCCAGACCACGCCGGCCTTCAATTGCGGCGCGACGTGCAAAGCAAGGTTGACGTTCTCGCTCCACACCGAGGCGGCGAGCCCGTAGCGCGTGTTGTTGGCTAGCTCGATCGCTTCCTCGGTGTTGCGGAAGGTCATGGTCGCCAGAACAGGGCCGAACACCTCTTCTTGTGCCAATATGTTAGCCGGCGAAACACCTGTGGCGAGCGTCGGCAGATGGTAGTAGCCGGAAGACGGCAGCGCCGCATCCGGCTGCCAGCAGACGGCGCCCTGCCTGGCACCTTCGGCAACCAGGCCCTTGACGCGGTCAAGCTGGGTCAAGTCGACCAGCGGGCCGATATCGGTGTTCTTGTCGAGCGGGCTGCCGACGCGCAGCCGGCTCATCCGCGTCTTGACCTTGGCGATCAGGGCGTCGGCTATGCCTTCCTGCACCAGCAGGCGCGAGCCGGCACAGCAGACCTGGCCCTGGTTGAACCAGATACCATCGACCAGGCCTTCGACGGCGCTGTCGAGATCGGCATCCTCGAAGACGATGAAGGCCGACTTTCCGCCAAGTTCCAGCGACAGTTTCTTGCCCGAGCCGGCAGTGGCTTTCCGGATGATCTTGCCGACTTCGGAAGAACCGGTGAAGGCGATCTTCTGGGTGCCGGGATGGTTGACGATGGCGACGCCGGCCTCAGGGCCGCCCTGGACGATGTTGACGACGCCTTTCGGCACGCCGGCGCGTTCGCAAATCTCGGCAAACAGGATAGCGGTCAGCGGCGTGAACTCGGCCGGCTTCAGCACCACGGTGCAGCCGGCGGCGAGCGCCGGCGCGATCTTCCAGGCCAGCATCAGCAGCGGAAAGTTCCACGGGATGATCTGGCCGACCACGCCGACACCCTTGTGGCCGGCGAAATCCCTGTCCAGCGCCTGCGCCCAACCGGCATGGTGTATGAAGTGGCGGATCGCCAGCGGCACGTCGATGTCGCGGCTTTCGCGGATCGGCTTGCCATTGTCGATGGTCTCCAGCACCGCGAACAGGCGCTGGTGACGCTGCATGGCGCGGCCGATGGCATAAAGCACCTTGGCGCGCTGATAACCCGAGGCTGCCGACCACTTCGGCAGCGCCTTGGTGGCCGCCGCAACCGCCGCATCGATGTCGACGGCGTTGGCGGCGGATACGTTGGCCAGCAGCTTGCCGGAAGACGGCTCGCTGGTTTCGAAAGTCTTGCCGCCGGACGCGGCTTTCCAGTCGCCGCCGATGAACAGCGCCCTGCCGAAATCGCGCGCGGCAAGCCAGGCGTCGGCCTCGTTGCGGGCTTCCGGCGCCGGGCCGTATTCCATGGCGTGGTAGCGGTCGAGAATGTTCATTGGGCGCCTCCTTCACCCCTCCCACTTGTGGGAGGGTCGATCGGCTTGCCGATCGGGGTGGGGGTAAATCTCTCAAGCCATCGCGTGGCGATGATTGGCCGAATAGTGTCCCGTCAGATGGTGCTCGAGCTGGCGCTCGATGTCGGTCAAGAGGCTCGACGCGCCGAAGCGGAACAGGTCTGGCTCCAGCCATGGCCGGCCGAGCTCTTCCTTCATCAGCACCAGCCAGTCGAGCGAGGCCTTGGCCGTGGATATGCCGCCGGCCGGCTTGAAGCCGATGAGATAGCCGGTTTCCTCGAAATAGGCCCTGATGGCGCGCACCATGGCGAGGCCGACGGGCAGCGTCGCGTTGACGCTTTCCTTGCCGGTCGAGGTCTTGATGAAATCGGCGCCCGCCATCATCGCCACCATCGAGGCCAGCATGACGTTGCGCAGCGTTGCGAGGTCGCCGGTGCCGAGGATGACCTTCAGATGCGCGTCACCGCAAGCGGCGCGCATCGAGACGATCTCGTTGTAAAGCTCCCGCCACTTGGCCCCGAACACCAGGCCGCGCGGGATGACGACGTCGATCTCGTCGGCGCCGTCGCGGACCGAGGCCTCGATCTCCTGCAGGCGGGTCGACAGCGGCGTAAGGCCATGCGGGAAGGCGGTGGAAACGGCGGCGACATGGATGCCGGTGCCGCGCACCGCATCGACGGCGGTGGCAACGAAGGGATGGTAGACGCAGACGGCGGCCGGGCGGATGGTTTCACCCGATATGCCAAGGCCCTCGACGATGTCGCGGCGGAACGGATTGATCGCCTTGGCGCAGAGCCGGCGCACGCGCTCCTCGGTATCGTTGGAATTCAGCGTCGTCAAATCCATGCAGGCGACGGCGCGCAGCAGCCAGGCCGCCTGGTTGTCGGCCTTTATAGAGCGCCGCTTGGTCAAGCTGGCGACGCGCCGTTCCAGCGCCGAGCGGTTGACGCTGCGCACCGATTCCATGAAGCCGAGATCGAGCTTCATGCCGGGATTGCGCGCAATGCGATGGTCCGGTGGAACGGCTGTGTTGGCGGCGGCACGCGCCGGCAGCGGCGTCACCTTGGACGAGCCGACATCGGCTTCGCGGATTGTGCTGCTCATCTCCTGCCCTTTCATTCAGCGACGTGTGCCGAAGATAGCCCGTGAAGTCGTACTTCACGAGTCCTGCAGACGGTGATATCCGAAAAAGGCGGCGAAAGCAGCAGTTTTTGACCGTATGGTCAAAAACGCAGACTTCGAGATGTCAGGTGCGGCTCAGCCGACGAAAGCGCGCTCGACCACGAAAGTCGCCGGGTGGCTCAGCGAACCTTCCTCGAAGCCGAGGCTTTCGGCCAGTTCCTTGACGTCCTTCAGCATATGCATCGAGCCGCAGATCATGATGCGGTCGGTTTCCGGGCTGAGCTTGTCGATGCCGAGATCGCTGTAGAACTTGCCGGAGCCGATCAGCGCGGTGATGCGGCCCATGCGCGCTGAGTCCTCGCGGGTCGTTGAATTGTAGAGCGTGACGCGCCCAGTGGTCAGTTCACCGATCAGCGGGTCGCTTTCCAACGCCGCGACCAGCTCCTGGCCATAGGTGAGTTCCGCATTGTCGCGGCAGGTATGGGTCAGGATCAGCTGATCGAATTTGTCGTAGGTGTCGGGGTCGCGCAGCAGGCTGGCGAAAGGCGCGATGCCGGTGCCGGTCGAGATCATGAACAGCCGCTTGGCCGGCGTCAGCGCGTCGACCACCAGCGTGCCGGTCGACTTCTGGCGCATGATAACCGTATCGCCGACCTGGATCTTCTGCAGTTCGGAGGTCAGCGGACCGTCCGGCACCTTGATCGAGAAGAATTCCAGCTCTTCGTCCCAGGCCGGGCTCGCCACCGAATAGGCGCGGTACACCGGCTTCTCGGCATTGGGCAGGCCGATCATGACGAACTCGCCGGAGCGGAAGCGCAGCGACTGCGGACGGGTGATGCGGAACGAGAACAGCCGATCGGTATAGTGCTTCACCGAGACGACGGTTTCGGCATAGACGTTGGCCGGAATCGGGAACTGCAGCGGTCGGGCGCCGACGGTGTTGAGAGCGGATGTGGTGTTCATCAAATCCAACCTTCTGGCCCAACCGTGGACGCGGGCGCCTAACTTTCACCTGCACGCCCGGACCATTCAGATCCCGGCGGGCTGTTCGCACACTGCAAAGCGGCAAGCTCTTGTGTCCGGAATTTATTAGTATACAAACGATATTTGCGTCAAGATGCTCCCTTAAAACAGCTTTCCAAACTGGCGCATATCCGTAGTCCGCGCATTTCGGGTTTCGACGATGGAAGAGAATATTTCGGCGCAAGCGCGCGATTCCCGGGGAAATGTCGTCGCCGGTATCGATGTCGGCGGCACCTTCACCGACCTGCTCCTGATCGACGGAAGCGACGGCGGCCGGGTGTATCTGGCCAAGACGCCGACCACGGTGGACAACCAGGCTTTCGGTGTGGTTTCGGCACTCGGCGCCACCGGATTTCCGATCGGCGGCATCGACCTCATCGTGCATGGCACGACCACCACCACCAATGCGGTGCTCGAACGCCGGCTGGCGAAAACCGGCATGATCACCACGCGCGGTTTTCGCGACGTGATCGAACTGGGCCGGCGCACGCGGCCGCAGGCCTATGGCATGACCGGCAGCTTCGTGCCGATCATTCCGCGCAATCTCAGGCTCGAAGTCTCGGAGCGCGTCGAAGCATCGGGCGCGGTGCGCACGCCGCTCGACGAGACCGAGATGCGCGACGCAGTGCAGACGCTGATCGCGGCCGGTTGCGAATCCCTGGTCATCCATTTCCTGCATTCCTACGCCAACCCGGCACATGAGCGGCGCGCCGTCGAAATCGCCACCGAACTCTGGCCGAACGGCTACATCACGGCAGGCCATGCGCTGCTGTCGGAAGCGCGCGAATTCGAACGCGGCGTGACCGCTTCGGTCAACGCCTCAGTGCAGCCGATCCTCGAGCGCTATGTCGAGCGGCTGCGCAAGGAATTGGCCGCCAAAGGCTATGCCCGCGACTTCCTGATCATGAACGGCAATGGCGGCATGATCTCGGCCCGCTTCGTCACACGTGAATCGGCCAAGACGGTCATGTCCGGCCCGGCCTCGGGCGTCATCGCCGCCGCCTATACGGGAAAACGCGCCGGCTTCGAAAACCTCGTCACCTATGACATGGGCGGCACCTCGACCGACGTGGCGCTGATCCGCAATGCCGAGCCGGCAGTGTCGAACGAGATCGAGATCGAATATGCGATGCCGATCCATGTTCCGATGGTGGCGGTGCACACGGTCGGCGCCGGTGGCGGCTCGATCGCCCGCGTCGATGCGGCCGGCCTGATCCAGATCGGCCCGGAAAGTGCCGGCGCCAATCCCGGCCCGATCTGCTACGGACGCGGCGGCCTCGAGCCGACCATTACCGACGCCAATCTGGTGCTCGGCCGGCTGGCGCCGAAGAAGCTGCTGGCGGTCCAAAATCCCGTCACATCAGAGCGCGTCACCGGCATTTTCGAAGACAAGATAGGCAAGGCGACCGGCCTGTCCGGCGTCGAGGCGGCGGGCGCGGTGCTGCGGCTCGGCAACATGAAGATGGCGGGCGCCATCCGCATGGTCTCGGTGTCGCGCGGCCATGACCCTCGTGATTTCGCGCTGTTCGCCTTTGGCGGCGCCGGCCCGCTGCACGCAACGGCCCTGGCGCGCGAACTCGGCCTGCCCCGGGTGCTGGTACCGGCGCGTCCGGGCATCACCAACGCACTCGGCTGCGTCGTCGCTGACCTGCGCCATGATTTCGTCAACACCGTCAACCAGCCGGTGGCGGTGCTCGACGAAACACAGCTTCGCACCGTATTGGAACGGCACCGGAACGAAGGCGAAGAGCTGATCGGCAAGGAAGCGGTGAAGCCGGAGACGATCCGCGTCACGCACTCCGCCGACATGCAGTTCGTCGGCCAGACCCACATCATCAACGTGCCGCTGCCGTCCTTATCGGTGACGCGGGCAACGCTGCAGCAGCTTTTCGAAAAGGCCTATTTTGCCCGCTTCAAGGTCGAACTGCCGGAAATCCGCGCCAACCTCGTCAATCTCAACACCTCGGTGACGGGCGTCCGCCCGTCGATAGACCTGTCGCGCCTGATCGACCCGGCTGGGCGCGCAACAACGCTCGACGAGGCGCGGCGCGAGATCCGGCCGGTCTGGTACAGCGGACGCTGGCACGACACGCCGGTATACGCGCGCGAAAAACTGCCGCTCGACGCTGAAATCGAAGGGCCGGCGATCCTCGAACAGATGGACGCCACCACCGTGCTCGAACCCGGCGACCGCGCACGCTGCGACGCCGACGGCAACATCATCATCGACATCGGCGAGGCCTGAGATGCCTGACATTGATATGGCAAAGCTCGACGCCATCACGCTTTCGGTCCTCCAGGCCGCCTTGCAGCAGGTCTGCGACGAGATGGACCTGACCTTCTCGCGCGCCGCCTTCTCGCCTGTCATCGCCGAGGCCAATGACCGCTCCGACGGCATCTATTCGGCCGTCGATGGTTCGCTGATCGCGCAAGGCAGCCAGGGCCTGCCGGTGTTCGTCGGCGTCATGCAATATTCGACCAGGACGGTGATCGAGATGATCGCCGATGGCCGCTGCTTGGCCCCGGAGCCGGGCGACATCTACATCGTCAACGATCCCTATCTCGGCGGCACCCATCTGATGGATGTGCGCTTTGCCATGCCGGTCTACCGGGACGGCAAGATTTTCTGCTGGCTGTCCAATACCGGCCATTGGCCCGACATTGGCGGCTCGGTGCCGGGCGGATTTTCAGCCTCGGCGACTGCCGTGGAGCAGGAAGGCCTGCGACTGCCGCCCGTAAAACTGTTCAAGAAGGGCGTGCTCGATCCGGAGATCTACGCCATCATCTGCTCCAACATCCGTGTCGCCGACCAGCGCATCGGCGACATCCGCGCCCAGGCTGCGGCACTGCTGATCGGTCAGGACAGGCTCAATGGGATCCTGGATCGTTACGGTGATGAAACGGTTGTCGAGGCGATCGCCGAACTGCGCCGCCGCGCGGCCGAGCAGATGCGCGCCAACATCTCAGCCATTCCCGACGGCATCTACCATTCCAAGGCGTTTGTCGATTCCGACGGGGTGGTCAACGAGCCGCTGACCATCGCGCTCGCCGTCGAGAAAAAAGGCAATACGCTGACCTTCGATTTCACCGGCTCGTCAAAGCCCTGCGCCGGGCCGATGAACAGTGTGCTGGCGACGACCTTGTCCTCGGTCTATCTCGCCATGCGCCACATTTTCCCTGATGTGCCGATCAGCGCCGGTGCCTTCGAACCGCTTGAAGTCAAGCGGCCGGAAGGCACGTTCCTCGATGCCAGATATCCGCGCCCCGTATCGGGCTGCGCGGCCGAAGTGTCGCAGCGCATCGCGGAAGCGGTGTTCGCGGCGATGGTGCAGGCGTTGCCGGACAAGGTGACGGCGGCGCCCGCCGGCTCCAGCGGCAATTTCGCGCTCGGCGGCAACGATCCGGCGCGCGGCCGCGATTACGTCATGTACCAGATCTCCGGCGGCGGTTACGGCGGAAATTCAGGCCATGACGGACTGACCAATGGCTGCTCGACCATCGGCATTTCCAAATCGCCGCCGGTCGAGATCATGGAACAGGCATTCCCGGTGCTCTACCGCCACTATGCCTTGCGCGAAGGTTCAGGCGGCGCCGGCAAGCATCGCGGCGGTTTCGGCCTCGCCTATGAGGTCGAAATCCTGCGCGGCGACGCCCGTGCTTCTTTCGTCATGGATCACGGCCGTTTCGGCCCCCAAGGCGCACTCGGCGGCAGGGATGGCGCGGTCAACATGGTGACCGTCTTCCGCAACGGCGAGGAACATGTACCGCCGCATTTGTCCAAGGAGCAGGACATCGCGCTCAAGGCCGGCGACCGCGTGCGTGTCGGCACGCCGGGCGGTGGCGGCTACGGCGATCCGCTGCAGCGCGATCCGGATCTGGTGCTGCGCGACGTGGCGTTGGGTTACTATACGGTCGAGGAAGCCAACGAAAAATTTGGCGTTGTCCTCTCGGCAGGCGAACTCGGCATCGACCGGACAGCGACGAACAAGCAGCGCGCCGGCTAACGCACGACCAATCGTGAGGGCTTGGTCCGCTCGCCGCGCCGCGATCGCCGCAGCGCATGTCGTTTCCGTCTCCGCCGGGATCATGAAAGCCCGTAGACTTCCCGCTTTCAACGGGGAACTCGAACATGCGTCTTTTCGGTCGTTTCGTGCTTGCCGCTTCCGTCGCTCTCACCCTTGCCACGGGCGCCGCCTCCGCCCAGGACAAAAAACTCAGGATCGGCACCGAGGGCGCCTATCCGCCCTTCAATTACGCCAGTGCCGACGGCACGCTGGGCGGCTTCGACATCGACTTGGGGAAGGCGCTATGCGCCGAGATGAAGGCCGAGTGCGAGTTCAGCGTGCAGGATTTCGATGGTTCCATACCGGCGCTGCAGGCCGGCAAGTTCGACGCCATCATCAACATCACCATCACGCCCGAGCGGGCCGAGAAGGTCGAGTTCACCCACAAATACTACCAGACGCCGCCGGCCATCGCCGTACCGAAGGATTCGACCATATCAGGCACCTCGCCGGACGATCTGAAAGGCAAGGCGCTCGGCGTGCAGACCGCGACCATCCACCAGAAATTCGCCGACCAGAAATATGCAGGCTCGACGGTCAAGGCCTATCCGACGGGCGACGATGCCCGCACCGACATGGCCAATGGCCGCCTCGACGCGATGATGGACGGCTCGATCATCCTGACCGAGTGGTTGAAGAAGCCAGACGGCGCCTGCTGCAAGCTGCTCGGCACGCTGACGGCAGATCCGGCCATACACGGCCCGGGCGTCGGCATCGCCCTGCAGAAGGGCAACAAGGAGTTGGCCGACAAGCTCAATGCGGCCATCGACGCGCTGCGCGCCAATGGCAAGTACAAGGAAATCAACGACAAATACTTTTCCTTCGACGTCTACGGCAGCTGAGAACGACAACAGATGCCTTCCGGCAGCGCTGCCTGGCGCTGCCGTTTTTCTTGAACGATGGAGACTTCCTTGGCTGAGCGGCATTCCCCTTTCTACAGCAGCATCGTCGGGCTGGGCGCGACCATGGGTCGTGTCGGGGGCGATTTCATCTCGGCCAAAACTTATTCCGGCATTGCCGACGAGCACCTGAACACCCGCAGGAATGTCGGCGTGCAGGATCTCAGCACCATGGGCAAGATGGATATCAAGGGGCCGGAGGCCGAGGCGCTGGTCAACCATGTCATCGTCAATAATGCCGCTGCCATGAAACCGGGCCAGGTCCGCTATTCCACGGTCTGCCGCGAGGATGGCGGCATCATGGACGACCTCACCGTGTTTCGGTTGGGCCCGGAGCACTTCATGCTGGTGACCGGCTCGGTCAACCGCCTGAAGATGCTGCCCTGGCTGCAGCATCACGCTCAGGGCCGCAAGGCCTATGTCACCGACATCACGGCGGCCATCGCCTTCCCGACCATCCAGGGTCCGCGCTCGCGCGAACTGCTGAAAGCGTTGATCGCGGATGCCGATCTGGATGGACTGAAGCGCTGGTCGTTCACGTCGGGCCATATCAACGGCACGAGAGTACTGATCTCGCGCACCGGCGTCACCGGCGAACTCGGCTTCGAACTGTTCGTGCCGGCCGACGAGGCGGCCTCTCTCTGGGACGCGCTGATGCGCACCGGCCGTGACTTTGGCCTGAAACCCTATGGCGTGCTGGCGATGTTCACGCTGGGCCTGGAAAAGGCCTATCCGGCGCACGGCATCGACATGGACGAGACCCGCACCCCGTTCCATGTCGGCCTCGACCGCTGGATCAAGTTCGACAAGGGCGATTTCATCGGCCGCGAAGCTTTGCTCAAGGTTCGCGACAAGGGCCTCGACGAGCAATGGGTCGGACTGATCCTCGACGGCGACAAGCCGGCCGCGGCCGATGCCAGGATTCTGGCCGATGGCGAGGACGCCGGCATCGTCACCTACAGCGACCACGGCTATTCCCTCGGCAAGGTGCTGGCCACCGCGCATCTGCGGCTGCCCTTCACGGCTGTCGGCACCGAATTGAGCATTGATATCGGTGGTAAGCCGACGCGTGCGGTGGTGGCTCCGATACCGTTCTTCGATCCGGAAGGGGCGAGGTTGCGAGGTTAGCTGACCCCCCTTCGGGTGTTTCGGCCATTTCCAAGGTATGCGGGGCCGTCAACCCAAGCGACCGTCGAAACTTCTGCGGTATCCGGAACGATCAGCTCTCGCCATCGATCAGCGTCTCCAGCAGATCGAGCAACTGCTCGAGCTTTTCGTGGCCGAAGCGCTGTTCGATGTCGTCATAAATGACGCGACGCTCCGGCGACAGGGCGTCGATCAGGGCGGAACCGGCGGGCGCAATGGTTAGAACGACGCGTCGGCCGTCGCCTTCGGCCTTGTTGCGGGTGATGAATTTGCGGCCCTCGAGCGCCTTGATGATGCGCGTCAGGCTGGGCGGCAAAACCGAGGCGCGGTCGGCGAGTTCCGTCGCCTCGACCGGGCCGGCTTCGCTCAGCACGCGCAGCACGCGCCATTGCTGTTCGGTCACGTCATGCGCCGCAAGCATCGGCCGAAACCGCGCCATCACCGCTTCGCGGGCATGAAGCAGCGCCATTGGCAGAGAACGACGGGTGTTTTCAGGCAGCAAGAAAAAGAGCCTCCCATGCTTGCGATCGAAAACAGGCCTTCCCTCAGCCGAATCCGCCTGCCAGGGCCCGTTCCTGCCATCCCGTATCGTTGCGCCAAGGCCGATGCAAGACTTGACTTCGTCGGCGCTGCATGTAATTAACGCGTTAACTACAACAAAAGCAATAGACCAGGGAAACGCCGTGCCTCACTTCTCCATCGAGTATTCAGCCAATCTCGATGCCAAGGTCGACATGGGCGAATTGTGCGCGCTGGTGTTGCGCACCGTGCTGGACACCGGGCTGTTCGAGACCGGCGCCGTGCGGGTGCGGGCCTTTCGCGCCGAGGCTTACGCGATGGCCGACAGTCTGCCGGAAAACGCTTTTCTCGACATGTCGTTTCGCATCGGCACCGGCCGCAGCCCTGATGAGAAGAAGCGGACCGGCGAAGCCGTCTTCGCGGCGGTGAGCGAATATCTCGCCGGGCTGTTCGAGACCCCGCATTTCGCCCTGTCGCTCGAGATCCGGGAAATCGACCCGGAGCTGAGTTGGAAGAGAAACGCAATCCACCCGCGACTGCGCGGCAAGTGACGGAACCCGACATGTCCGACCTGCAAGGCAATCTGAACAAGGCCGAGGCCTATATGGACCGCTTCAGGCGCGATGGCGTGTTGAACCAGATCGGCGGCGAGGCGGTACCGGCGCTCGACGGCGCGACATTCGAAACGCTGTCGCCGGTCGACCTGAAGCCGCTGGCAAGCGTCGCGCGCGGCGGAGCCGCCGACATCGACCGCGCCGCCAGGGCGGCCAAGGCTGCGTTTCCGGCCTGGGCCGCCATGCCGGGCGAAGCGCGCAAGAAGCTGCTGCACAGAATCGCCGACGCGATCGAGGCGCGTGCCGAGGAGATCGCTTTCGTCGAATGCATGGATACCGGCCAGGCGCTGAAATTCATGGCCAAGGCGGCGTTGCGGGGTGCCGAGAATTTCCGCTTCTTCGCCGACCGTGCACCCGAAGCCCGAGACGGCGAGACGCTGCGGACGTCCGGCCAGGTCAACATCACGACACGCGTTCCGATCGGCCCGATCGGCATCATCACGCCGTGGAACACGCCGTTCATGCTGTCGACCTGGAAGATCGCGCCGGCGCTGGCGGCCGGCTGCACGGTGGTTCATAAGCCGGCTGAATTTTCGCCGCTGACCGCCCGCCTGCTCGTCGAGATCGCCGAGGAGGCCGGCCTGCCGAAGGGTGTCTGGAACCTGGTCAACGGCCTGGGTGAAGATGCCGGCAAGGCGTTGACCGAGCATCCCGACATCAAGGCGATCGGCTTTGTCGGCGAGAGCCGTACCGGCTCGATGATCATGAAACAAGGCGCCGACACGCTGAAGCGCGTGCATTTCGAGCTTGGCGGCAAGAACCCGGTGATCGTCTTTGCCGACGCCGATCTCGAACGCGCCGCCGACGCCGCCGTATTCATGATCTATTCGCTGAATGGCGAACGCTGCACCTCGTCGTCGCGGCTGCTGGTCGAAGCCTCGATCTATGAAAGCTTCACCGCCAAAGTCGCGGAGAGGGCGAAGCGCATCGTCGTCGGCCACCCGCTCGATCCGAAAACGGTGGTCGGGCCGCTGATCCACCCGGTGCATGAAAAGAAGGTGCTGTCCTATATCGACATCGGCAGGTCGGAGGGGGCCACGCTCGCCGTCGGCGGCGGCAAGGTCGATGGGCCGGGCGGCGGCTGTTATGTCGGCCCGACACTGTTCACCAACGTCACCAACGGCATGCGCATTGCGCAGGAGGAGATTTTCGGGCCGGTGCTGAGCGCCATTCCCTTCAACGACGAGGCCGAGGCGCTTGCGCTGGCCAACGACACGCAATACGGCCTGACCGGCTATCTCTGGACCTCGGACGTCACCCGCGCCTTCCGCTTCACCGACGCGCTCGATGCCGGCATGATCTGGGTCAATTCCGAGAATGTGCGCCATTTGCCGACACCGTTCGGCGGCGTCAAGAATTCCGGCATCGGCCGCGACGGCGGGGACCATTCCTTCGACTTCTACATGGAGACGAAGAACATAGCCTTTGCGACGACGGCGCACGCGATCCAGAAACTCGGCGGCTGACCGGAGGAAATCAGATGCCCTTGCCCAAGCCCAATCTCTACCCCGCCTTCAACATCGTGCGCCTCAGCCATGTCGAGCTGGCCGTCACCGATCTCGCCAAATCCCGTGCCTTCTATGTCGATACGCTCGGCCTGCAGGTCACCGACGAGACTTCAGACACCATCTATCTCAGGGCGCTGGAGGAGCGTGGGCATCATTGCATCGTGCTGAAGAAGGCGGCCACGGCCGAAGCCGGCGACCTCGGCTTCAAGGTCTTCTCGGACGACGACCTCGACAAGGCCGAGCACTTCTTCAAGGGCAGGGATCTGCCGGTGGAATGGGTCGAGCGACCCTACCAGTCGCGCACCTTCCGCACCCGCGATCCGCACGGCATTCCGCTCGAATTCTACGCTGAGATGGAGCGGCTGCCGCCGATCCACCAGAAGTATGCGCTCTACAAGGGCGTCAAGCCGCTGCGCATCGACCACTTCAACTGCTTCTCGCCCAATGTCGACGAGTCCGTCGCCTTCTACAACGAGCTCGGCTTCCGGGTGACCGAGTATACCGAGGACGCCAGCAGCGGAAAGCTGTGGGCGGCGTGGACGCACCGCAAGGGCGGCGTGCACGACATCGCCTTCACCAACGGCATCGGGCCGCGCCTGCACCATGTCGCCTTCTGGGTGCCGACGCCGCTCAACATCATCGACCTGCTCGACCTGATGGCAACGACGGGCTATCTGCCGAACATCGAACGCGGCCCCGGCCGGCACGGCATTTCCAACGCCTTCTTCCTGTATGTCCGTGATCCGGACAATCACCGCATCGAGATCTACTGTTCGGACTACCAGACGGTCGATCCGGACCTCGAGCCGATCAAATGGGACCTCAAGGACCCGCAGCGCCAGACGCTGTGGGGCGCGCCGGCGCCGAAAAGCTGGTTCGAGGAGGGCAGCTTGTTTGCCGGAGCGAAGGCGCGCCAGCCGGATTTGGCGGCTTCGCCGATCATAGCGCCGTGACGATGAACCTTACGAGGAGACACGGATGACTGGACATGGCCGGCTCGCCACCTTCACCGTCGGCGGCAAGGCGCGCTATGGCGCGGTCACCGGCAAGGGCGTCGTCGACCTGTCGGCGCGCCACGGCCAATGGCCGACGCTGCATGAAGTGATCGAGGCCGGCGCCTTGCGGCGGCTGGCGGAAGCGGCCGAGGCCTTCGCCCCAGATTTCCCGCTCGACGCCATCGCCTATGAAATCCCGGTCCCGTCACCGGAAAAGATCATCTGCGTCGGCGTCAACTATCCGGACCGCAACGAGGAGTACAAGGACGGTCAGGCGGCGCCCTCCAACCCGTCACTGTTCATCCGCTTCCCCCGATCTTTCGTCGGCCATGGCGCGCCGCTGGTGCGGCCGCCGGAATCACCGCAGCTCGACTATGAGGGCGAGATCGTCATCGTCATCGGCAAGGCCGGCCGGCGCATTGCCGAGGCCGACGCGCTCGGCCATATCGCGGCGCTGTCGCTGTGCAATGAAGGCACCATCCGCGACTGGGTGCGGCATGCCAAGTTCAACGTCACGCAAGGCAAGAATTTCGACCGCAGCGGCTCGATCGGCCCATGGCTGGTGCCGTTCAGCGAAGAGGCGCAGATCGCCGATATCGCGCTGACCACCCGCGTCAATGGCGAGTTGCGCCAGCAGGACCGCACCAGCCGGATGATTTTTTCCTTCCGCAAGATCATCAACTACATCTCGACCTTCACCACGCTGGTGCCGGGCGATATCATCGTCACCGGCACGCCGGCCGGCGCCGGCGCCCGCTTCGAGCCGCCGATCTGGCTGAAGCCCGGCGACGTGATCGAGGTGGAGGCCGAAGGCATCGGCGTGCTCAGAAACGGTGTCGTCGACGAGGCAGCGCAATGACCCCGGAACAGGTGGAGGACGCCGCGGCACGGCTGTTCGAGGCCGAGCGGTCGCGCCGCCAGATCCGTCTGCTCAGCCTCGATTTTCCCGATGCGACGATGGAGGACGCCTATCGCGTGCAAGCGGCGCTGGTGGCGCGCAAGATCGATGCCGGGCTGAAGCCGAAGGGCTGGAAGATCGGGCTGACATCGAAGGCAATGCAGTACGCGCTTGCCATCGACACGCCGGATTCGGGCGTGCTGTTCGACGACATGTTCTTCCATGACGGCGCGACGGTGCCGGCCGGCCGCTTCATCCAGCCGCGCGTCGAGGCCGAGATCGCCTTCGTCATGAAGGCGCCGCTGAAAGGCCCCGGCGTGACCATCTCCGACGTGCTCCACGCCACCGACTACATCACACCGGCGCTGGAAATCCTCGATACGCGCATCGAGCGCGTCAATGCCGAGACGAAGAAGGTGCGCACCTTCTTCGACACGATTTCCGACAATGCCGCCAATGCCGGCATCGTCATCGGCGGCCGGCGGCAACGTCCTGATGAGGCCGACATGCGCTGGATCGGTGCCATCGTCTCGCGCAACGCCGAGGTCGAGGAAACCGGGCTCGGCGCCGGCGTGCTCAACCACCCGGCCATGGGCATCGCCTGGCTGGCGGACAGGCTCGCCCGCTACGGCATGTCGATCGCGGCTGGCGAGGTGGTGCTCTCTGGATCGTTCGTGCGCCCGGTCGAGGCGCGGCCCGGCGACACGATCGTCGCCGATTTCGGCAGTTCGGGCACGGTCAGCATCCATTTCGCGAAGGGCTGATGACCCGCCAGTTCTTATCGATCGGCCCTATTCGCCACGCAGATAGGCAATCACCACATCGGCTGCGATGGCCGACATACGCTGGCCGACATCCCTGGTGATGTCGCCTTCGACGCGGCTCTGCACCCAACCGAGGAAAGCAAAGGCACGCAACGCCGAAAACAGCGGCAGCGCGGCGATGTCGCGCGCGGTCAGTGCCCGCTCCTGCCGATAGCCCTCGAGCAAAGCGGCCTCGATCAGCGGATAGATCGCCTCATCGCGGTTCTGGTAGAGCGCGACGGCAAGGTCGTACATGTGCCAGCCATGGCCGCAATCGTCGAAGTCGATGATGCGGATCGCGCCGTCATGGACGAGCACATTCTCGCGCACCAGATCGGCGTGGATGATGCCGAAATTGCGGGCGCTGCGTTCATGCTCCGACAGCACCTTCACGGCCTTTTCCCGCGCCTGGAAAACCAGCTCGCGATGAGGGCCGTCGAGGAAGGGCGAGGTCTCGAAGCGGCCCCAATTCGGGTTCGCGCCGAAGAAGCCATCGAAATCCCAGGCATGGCGGGCAAAGCCGGCGGGCGGCGTCCAGGCAGACGTGACATTGTGCATGTGGGCGATGGTTCGGCCCATCGCGGTAAAGACCCGTCTTGCCTGCTCGGGCGTAAAATCCAGCGGCACGCCTCGCGCACCGACGGCGCGGCCTTCCAGCCAGCTCAGGCAATCGACTTGCCGGGGTTGCACTGAGGCGTTGGCGCTGACAAGCACGAACAGATCGCCGGCCGGCGTGGCGACCGCAGATGGCGTGGCGATGCCGGCCGCTTGCAAAAAGCCCATCCATTGCAGTTCCGAGCGCAGGGCGGCGTCCGTGTGATAGCCAAGCCGATGAATGCGCATGGCGGCCGGCTGGCCTGTTGGCAAGATGACGCGAAACACCGCGTTCTCGCGGAATTTCAGCAGCTCCGGCTCACCCTCACGAATGCCCCAATGTTCGAGCGCGCGCTTGGCAAGCTCGGTGACATCGGCTGCCGTCTCGGGCTCGGATTGCGTGGAAACAGCGTTCACGCCTTCACTCCGCCGACTTCACCCAGCACCTCGTCGAGGACGCCGATCAGGACGTCGGCATTGTCGCGCGAGAACGGCATGGGCGGGCGGATCTTCAGCACATTGCCGTGGATGCCGGTCTTGCCCATGAGCACGCCGCGCTGGCGCATGCGGTTGGCGACCTGCTCGGCGATGTCGGGCGCCGGCTCACGGGTCTCGCGGTCGTGAACCAGTTCGGCGCCGAAGAACAGGCCGGCACCCCTGACCTCGCCGATGCATTCATGCCGATCCGCCAGCGGGCGCAGCAGCCCAAGCGCATAGGCGCCGACATTACGCGCGTTGGCGACGAGATCTTCCTGCTCGATGACGTCGAGAACGGCATTCGCCACCGCGCAGGAAACCGGGTTGCCGCCGAAGGTGTTGAAGTAGCGGAAAGCGTTGCGGAAGGTCGCCAATGTGTCCTTGGTGGTGACCACCGCGGCGACCGGATGGCCGTTGCCCATCGGCTTGCCCATGGTGAGGATGTCGGGAACGAAGCCGGCGCGCTGGTGGCCCCAGAAATGACTGCCGGTGCGGCCGAAACCGGGCTGCACCTCATCGGCGATGACCAGTCCGCCGGCGCCCCGCACCGCGCGCATCGCGTCGTCGAAAAATCCGGATGGGAGCGTCGGAAAGCCTTCATTGGCGAGCAGCGGACACAGGATGATGCCGGACAGGCCGATGCCATCCTGCTCCAGCGAGGCGATGGCTTCGCGCACCGCGTCGCCAAAGGCTTTGCCGTTGGCCATCGCATCCGGCTGGCGATAGCTGTCAGGTGCCGGCACCAGCCTGACGTGGCGGGCACGGCCGCCGACCGGCGGCATGCGGGTGCTGAGCTGCGAAACCGCCGTGGTGTTGCCATGATAGGTGGCGTCGGTGGCGATGATGCCCATGCGGCCGGTTGCGGCCTGCGCCATGCGCAGCGCGATGTCGTTGGCCTCACTGCCGGTGCAGGTCAGGATGGCGGACGACAGGCTGGCATTGAAGGTCGCGGTCAGCCGCTCGACATAATCGAGGATGGCGGTGTGCAGATAGCGCGTGTGGGTGTTGAGCAGGCCGGCCTGCCGGCACAGGGCCTCGACCACATGCGGGTGGCAGTGGCCGACATGCGCGACATTGTTGTAGGCGTCCAGATATTTGCGGCCGTCGGCATCGTAGAGCCAGACGCCTTCGCCGCGAACCAGATGCACGGGCTCGTCGTAGAACAATTGCGATTTCTCGCCGAGCAGGCGGGAACGCCGGCTAACCAGTGCCTCTTGTGATTGGCTCATTGCGTCTTGAAACTCCGTTGTGGCCAGCTAACCCGTCAGGCCTTCGCCAGGCCTGCATCCAGCGCTTCGCCGATCTTCGTCACATCGGCGGCGTTGATGATGAGCGGCGGCGACAGGATGATGGTGTTGCCAGACACACGCAGCATGACGCCGGCCTCATAGGCGGCCTCCGAAACCACGGCCATGGTCTTCTTGTCGGCCGGCTTTTTCGTCGTGCGGTCCGACACCAACTCCAGCGCCGCCATCAAGCCCTTGTACCTGACATCGCCGACGATCGCATGCCTGGCCTTCAGCCCCTCCAGCGCGGCCGCGAGTTCGACGCCCCGTGCCGCCGCGTTCTCGTTCAGGCGAAGCCGTTTGGTCTCCGCAAGCGCCGCCAGACCCGCCGCGCAGCCGACCGGGTGGCCGGAATAGGTATAGCCGTGGCCGATCGCACCAAAACTGGTCTTGTCGGCCTCGAAGGCATCGGCGACTTTTCCGCCGATCAAGGTCGCGCCGAGCGGGAAATAGCCTGACGTGATCGCCTTGGCGATGGTCATGAAATCCGGCTTCACGCCGGACAGACGCGAACCCGACCATGCGCCGGTGCGGCCGAAGCCCGTCACCACCTCGTCGGCGATCAAAAGGATCTCATGGCGGTCGCAGATCTCGCGCACCAGTGGCATGAAGCTCTCATGCGGAACGATGACGCCGCCGGCGCCGAGAACCGGCTCCATGATGAAAGCGGCGATGGTGTCGCCGCCCTGGAACGCGATTTCGTCCTCCAGTGCCTTGGCGCACAGTTTCGCCAGCCGCACTGGGTCGGTCTCATCGAACGGGTTGCGGAAGGTCCAGGGCGCGGGAATGTGGAAGACGCCGGGCAGCAGCGGCTCGTAGTTGCGACGGAAATTTGCGTTGCCGTTAACCGACGCGCCGCCAAAATGCGTGCCGTGGTAGCCCTTCTTCAGGGCGAGGAATTTTGTCCGGTCGGCCTGGCCGCGGATCTTCCAGTATTGCCTGGCCAGCCGAAGTGCCGTTTCGACCGAATCCGAGCCGCCCGAGGTGAAGAAGGTCCGCACCATGCCTTCTGGCTCGAACCATTCGCAGAGTTCGTAGGCGAGTTCGATTGACGGTCCTGTCGAGGTGCCGCGAAAACCGGAATAATAGGGCAGCGCCGAAAGCTGGTCGGCGATCGCCTGCTTGATCGGGTCGCAGCTGTAGCCGAGATTGACGTTCCACAGGCCGCCGACGGCGTCGAGCACGGTGTTGCCGGCGATGTCGGTGACCATCACACCCTCGCCTTTCATGATCACCTTTGGCGGGTTGGCCCGCATCTCGGCCGGATGCGCCATCGGGTGCCAGATCGGCTTGGCGTTGGTTTCGGTGAGAAAATTGATGTCGCGCATGGAGGACTCCGCAAAAAAATCTCAGGCAACTGGGACGAGGCCGAAATGACCGAGGGCCTCGGCATAGGAATGAGCCGGGCGAGCGACGTCGAAATGAACCGTGCGCATGCCGGCAGCACAGCCGCCATCGACATTGCGCTGCTGGTCGTCGACGAAGACGCAAGCGCCGGCCGCAAGGCCGAGCGCCTCGGTGACGAAGGCATAGGCGCGTGGATCGGGCTTGAGGATGCCGGTATAGGTGGCGTCGACGATGAGGTCGAAGAGGCCGAGCAAGGGCAGCCGCCGGCGGAAATCGGCGCCGTAGAACAGGTCGAGTTCGTTTGACAGGATCGCCAGCCGAAAACCCGCCGCATGCACCGTGCGAATGGCGCTGTCGGCCTCGGGCCGCACCACCTTTTCCAGCTCGGCGCCGCGCGCTCGTTGGACGAAGGTCTCCATCGCCTGCCAGTCCTCGCCGACCAGCCGACCGACCTCACTGGTGCGGGAGCGCCAGTAGTCGCGCTCGCTGATCTCGTCGGCCTGCATCGCGCGCCACAGCGGATCGCTATCCGGATCGAACGGCCCGCGCCATTGCAGCGTTCCCGGCGCAAGGCCGAGCGCCTGTTCGGTCAAGGCATGCGTCTCGAACAGCGTCCGGGTGACGACGCCGCCGAAATCAAGGACAAGCGCCTGGGCGGGAACAGCGCTCACGCTGCCACTCCCTTGGCCTTGCCGCGCGGGACGATGCCTTCCTCGACCCAGCGGTCGAATATCTCGAGCGCCTTGCCGACGAAGTCGTCGCTGTTGATGTGAGCGTCGATCTCGTGGAACTCGACCCCGGCGGGAATAGCCCTGCGCATTTCATCTGCGAAGGCCGCGAGAGCCTCGGGTTCATAGAGCGGCTCGCCCTGCACGTCCCATTCCTGGATGCCGCCGGTAGGCAGGATGAAGGCGGAGCGGCCTTTCGCGGCGCCGAGCTTGGCGGCGATGGTCCTGGCGACCTGCCGACGATCGTCGGCATCGACGGTGATCGACGCGATCAGCCTGTTGTGGGCATGAAAGGGCCGCGTCGAGAATTTAGCCGGCAAATCCTGCCAGGTCGGCAGATCGACCATGTCGACCGCCCCGGGTGCGGCGATCTGCGGAATGCCGCGGGCGCCGGCGTTCTCCAGCCGGTCGGTACCGGAACTGACGACGGAACCCGCGAGATGATTGGTGATCTCCTGCAGGCTGAAGTCGAACACCGCGCAAAAATGGTCCTGACCGGCAATCGATTCGAAGGCGCGGCCGCCCATTCCGGTGGTGTGGAAGACGGCAACGTCATAGCCGCGCCGTTCCAGCGCCGGCTTCAGCGTCTTCATGTAGCGCAGGCAGCTGCTGCCGAGCGAGGTCATGCCGATGGTCGGCCCGATTGCCGGAGCCGACATGCGGGCCTCCAGCACAATCCTGGCCGCGCCGACGACCGCCCCACAGGCCTGTGACAGGACCAGTTTGCAGATGCTGTTCAGGCCGTACAGCCCGCCCGCCCAGAGGATCATCATCAGGTCGGGCGCGACGCGCTCGGGCGGGATGAGGTGCGAATAGGCGATGGTCGAGACGACGAATTTCGGCACGCCGAGCGGCAGGCAAAGCGCCACGTCGAGCGCCAGATCTGTCCCCATCGAGCCGCCGATGGCGATGAAAGCGTCGATCTCGCCGTTTTGATGGAGCTTGCGCACCAGCTGCACCGCGCCGCCGGCCATCAGCGTCATGGCGGTGTTCTCATCACCGCTCGAGACGATCTCGGCGATCGTCACATCCACGGCCCGGGCCACGGCATGCTTGTCGTGGTCCGGGCTGTAGGGCGGGTCGCCCAGCACGCTGACATCCATCATCACGGCGCTGCCGCCTGACTGCTCGATGCACTGTTTCATGAACAGCAGCTCTTCGGCCTTTGTGTCGCCCGTGCCGATGACCAGGATGCGGGGCGCTGTCTCCGAGGGCATCAGGCCTGCCTCCTCAAGATTTGCAGGTTTTCGCCGTTGAGGCGCATGGAAATCTCCCGTGCCGCCTCCCTCACGGCAAGTCCCCGCTCTGTGATCGCGGCTGCCGTCGTTCTGGCCTTTGGCGCCGCCACCGCGATGGTGCCGAGCGCAAAGCCATCCGCCCCGCGGATTGCCGCCGCGACGCTGATCACACCTTCCTCATAGCCCTGGTCGCAGATCGAATAGCCGCGCTCGCGCGCCTCGCTCATGCATCTTGAGATGGCGGCCGGCTCGATCAGCGTATGGGCCGTGAAAGCGTCGAGGGAACCCGTCAGGCACGCCTTGACGGTCTCGTCGCGGGCGAAGGCCAGATAGGCGATGCCCGACGCGGTCGAATGCAGGGGCAGCAACTGACCGATGTCGATGTTGACCCGGTTCGCCCATGCCGGATGCTCGACATGGACGGTGACCAGCCTGTCGACGCCGAATTCCGACAAATGCACGGTCTCGGCCGTCGATGCTGCCAGGTCCCGCACCAGCGGAACGGCTGTCTGCAGGAAGGGAAAGCGCGCCTCCCGGATGCGCGCCAGCCGCGACAGGCCGGCGCCGAGGCGATAGTGCCGCGTGCCGATATCCTGCTCGACAAAACCATGGCCGGCCAGCGCAACCAGCAGCCGCCGTGTCGTCGCCTTGTCGAAGCCCGAGCGGCGCGCCAGATCGGACAGGCCGAGCTCGGGCTCGTCGACGCTGAACAGCTCCAGAAGCGAGATCGCTTTTCCGACCGTACTCAAATTTGCCTCCCGGTTCGGGACAATCATTTAACGTGTGAATTAACTTGACAGGCATCGGCATTGTTTGCAAGTCTATATTCAAAATAACGATTCAAATAATGAACCAACCGCCAGAGTGCATGGGACAGGCCATTCGGCCGGCGAACTCAAGGGTTTGCAAACAGGAGGGATCGATGACAGCAGTTGCAGAACAGGCGCCGGCCAACAGGCTGCGCAAGAACAGTCTTGGCGTCGGCGCCATCACCTTCATGGTGATTTCGGCGGCCGCCCCGCTCACGGCCGTCGCCGGCGGCACGCCGCTCGGCATGCTGATGGGCAATGGCGCCGGCTTTGCGGGCACCTATCTGATCGTCACCATCCTGCTGCTTTTGTTCGCGGTCGGCTATGTCGCCATGTCACGCCATGTCGGCAATGCCGGCGCCTTCTATGCCTATGCCGCGCGCGGCCTCGGCAGCATGGCCGGCGGCGCCACCGCGCTGATCGCCATCCTGTCCTACAATGCCATGCAGATCGGGGTCATGGGCCTGCTCGGCGCCGCGACATCAGGCCTGTTCGCCGGCTGGGGCATCAACCTGCCCTGGTGGGCGTGGAGCTTCATCGCCATCGCGCTGGTCGCCGTGCTCGGCTATCGGCAGGTCGACCTCTCCGCCAAGATCCTGACGGTGCTGGTGCTGTGCGAATATCTTGTGGTTCTGGTCCTCGACATCGCCATCCTCAAGACCGGCGGCGATAGCGGCCTGTCGGCGGCGCCGTTCAGCTGGAGCCAGATCACATCGGGCTCGCCGGCCATCGCCATTCTGTTCTGCTTTGCCGCCTTCATCGGTTTCGAGGCGACGACGATCTATGCCGAGGAAGCCCGCGATCCAAAGATCACCATTCCGCGCGCCACCTATTTTTCGGTCGTGCTGATCGGCGTCTTCTACATGCTCACAGCATGGCTGATGGCGGTCGGCGCCGGTGTCGACAAGCTGCTGCCGACGCTGCAGGGGCTGCAGGATCCGACGACCTTCCTGTTCGGCCTGTCCGACCGCTACGCCGGAACGATGCTGTCGCAGGCGATGAGCATCCTGTTCATGTCGAGCCTGTTTGCCGGCGTGCTGGCGTTCCACAATGCGGTTGCGCGCTATATCTATGTCTCGGGCCGCGAAAAACTGTTGCCGCAGACGATCGGCGTGACGCATACGGTGCACCAGAGCCCGCATGTCGCTTCCGTCATCCAGAGCGTGCTCGCCGCGGTCGTCGTCGGCCTGTTCGCCGTGCTCGGCCTCGATCCGGTGCTGGCGCTGTTTTCGTGGCTGACCAATGTCGCGACGCTCGGCGTCATCGTCATGATGGCGGTGGCATCGCTTGCCGTGGTGATGTTCTTCCGCGCCAAGCCGGCAGCCCAGGAGAACGCGCTGAAGACCACCATTCTGCCCGGGCTGACCTTCATCGCTTTCGTCATCATCATCTACCTGATCGTCATCAATTTCGGCAGCCTGTCCGGGGCCGGCGGCTTTCTCGGCGTGTTCCTGCCGGGGCTGGTGCTGATCGCCGCGATCGTCGGCCTGCTGCTGGCCAGCGCGCTGAAGAGCCGCGATCCCATAGCCTTCGAAAACCTCGGCCAGCCGCTGAAAGATTGAGAAAAGCAAAGGGGCGGCGTGCCACGCCGCCCTTACACCACAGGGGAGTGGCGGATTTGAGCTTTGCCGAAAATATAACCGTCGAGGCATTGGAAGCCGATCCCTATCCGATCTATGCAGAGCTCAGGCGCAGTGCGCCTGTCGCTTTCGTGCCCGCGGTCAATCTGTGGTTCGTCACCCGCTGGAAGGATGTCGAGAGCGTCGCCAAGTCGCCCGACATCTTCTCCGCCGTCGTCGGCTCGTCGCCGGTCGAGCGCTCCTTCGGCAAGCCCACCATCCTGACCACCGATGGCGAGACGCACAAACAGCTGCGCCAAGGCGTCGATCCGAAATACCGGCCGCGCACCGTCGCCGCCTATGCCGGCGACCTCGTGCGGTCGATTGCCGAACCTTTTCTCGGCCGGATCGCCAACCAGGGCTCCGCCGAGCTCACGGCCGATTATTTCGAACCGGTGTCGACGCTCAGCCTTGCACGCTCGCTCGGCCTTGCCGACATCGACATGCCGACGCTGCGCCGCTGGTTCTATGGCCTTGCCCAGGGTGCCATCAATTTCGAGAACGACCCGAAGCGGCAGGAGATCGCCGACGCGATCAGTGCCGAGGTCGGCGACGCCATCTTGCCGACGCTGGAAAGGCTTGTCCACACGCCGGATGATTCCGCGCTGTCGCATATGCTACATGACGGCATGCCGGAGGGCACGACGCGGCCAATCGATTTTTTGATGCCGAGCATCAAGGTCATCCTGCTCGGCGGCATGCAGGAGCCCGGACATGGCGCCGGCTCGATCCTGGCCGGTCTGCTGGCCCATCCCGAGCAGATGCGGCAGGTGCTCGCCGATCCCGAGACCTTCGTGCCCAAAGCGGTCGACGAGGGCCTGCGCTGGGTGGCGCCGATCGGCACCCAGACGCGGCAGACGACACGGGCGGTCGAGCTTGGCGGCGTGACGATTCCAGCCGGTGCCGCGGTTGCCGCACTTGTCTCCTCGGCAAGCCGTGACGAGAGCCGCTTTGCCGATCCAGACCGCTTCGACATCAACCGCGACGAAGGCAACCATGCCGCTTTCGGCTTCGGCCATCATTTCTGTTCGGGCCGGTTTTTCGCACGCGAGCAGATGTGCCTTGCGGTAAGGCTGTTGCTCCTGCGCTTCCCCGATCTCAGCCTTGTGCCTGGCAAGGAGCCGGTGTTTCGCGGCTGGGAATTCCGCGCGCCAACCACATTGCATGTTTGCCTGGGAGTCCGTCACCCATGATCAGTCAGAATGCCATCGACACGCTGCGGAGGACGGAGATCGGCGCACGGGGCCTGTTCATCGATGGCGTGCAGATCGAGGCAACAAGCGGCGCAAGCCTGCCGGTGACGTCGCCGATCGACGGCCGACCTTTCGCCAGCATCGCCGACGGCAACGCCGCCGATATCGACCGCGCCGTGAAGTCGGCGCGCAAGGCGTTCGAGAAGGGCTCGTGGTCGCGATCAGCGCCGGCCTTTCGCAAGAAGGTGCTGACGAAGTTCGCCGAGCTGGTCGAAAAGCATGCCGACGAGCTCGCCGTGCTCGGCGTGCGCGACAACGGCACCGAGATCGGCATGGCCTACAAGGCCGAACCGCTGTCGGCGGCAGGCACCATCCGCTACTATGCCGAGGCGATCGACAAGGTCTATGGCGAGATCGCGCCGACGGCCGACAATGTGCTGGGACTGATCCACAAGGAGCCGCTCGGCGTCGTCGGCGTCATCGTGCCGTGGAATTTCCCGCTGATGATCGGCGCCTGGAAGATCGCGCCCGCACTTGCCGCCGGCAATTGCGTGGTGGTCAAGCCGCCGGAAATCGCTTCGCTGACGCTGCTGCGGTTGGCCGAATTGGCAAGCGAGGCCGGACTTCCCGCCGGTGTGCTCAATGTCGTCACCGGCCGTGGCGCGGTCACCGGCGAAGCGCTCGGCCTGCATATGGATGTCGACGCCATCGCCTTCACCGGCTCGGGGCCGGTCGGTCGACGGCTGCTCGAATATTCCGCTCGCTCCAATCTGAAGCGCGTCTTCCTCGAACTCGGCGGCAAGTCGCCCAACATCGTCTTTGCCGATGCTCCCGACCTGAAACAGGCGGCCGTCCTCTCGGCCAACGGCATTTTTCGCAATTCCGGCCAGGTCTGCGTCGCCGGCTCGCGGCTTCTGGTCCAGTCAGCGGGCTATGATCGGTTCATGGACGAACTTGTCGCGGCAACCACGCGGCTCAAAGTCGGCGATCCGCTCGATCTCACCAGCGATGTCGGCGCCGTGTCGAGCGCCGAACAGCTGGACAAGAATCTCGGTTTCGTCGCCAGGGCCACCGAAGAAGGCGCCCAGCTGGTCACCGGTGGCGAGCGGATTCTGACCGAGACCGGCGGCAGCTACATGGCGCCGACGATCTTCGAGAATGTCACGCAAGACATGCAGCTTGCGCGCGAGGAGGTGTTCGGGCCGGTGCTCGGCGTCATCCGCTTCGAGACCGAGGAGGAGGCGGTGCGGCTTGCCAATTCGACCGTCTACGGGCTCGCCTCGGCAGTGTGGACATCAAACCTCTCCACAGCACACCGCATGGTGCGCGCCATCAATGCCGGCGTCGTCCACGTCAACACCTATGGCGGCGCCGACATCACCGTGCCGCTCGGCGGCGTCAAACAGTCCGGTTTCGGCCGCGACAAGTCGCTTCACGCGCTGGAGAAATATTTGGACCTGAAGACGGCGTGGATCGCGCTTTGAGCCTGACGTCAGCGCCGGTTTTTCCGAGAGTCCGATCTTACTTCCGAAGCGCAGCGGATCGCATCGTAGCCCGCGGCGATCGATTCAATGGCGTCTCGTTCTCACTCACCCGAAAATTTTGAGAGAATATTCCCGGCTTTGGCGAGAACGGCGAAAGGCGTTCTTTGATAAACTTGATAGAATTTCTGAGGATGTGACCAAGGCTAGGCAATCCGCCTCGCTGCCATGACTTCAAACCACAGAGATCAATCATGTCCGACTTCAAGAACACTTTGCCATCTTCCCCGGGGTCAACCGTCAACCGGCGCAGTGGCCTTGCTCTGCTGTTCGCCTCGGCCGTGGCGATCGGCAGCCTGATGGCGCCCGGCGCATCGTTCGCCGAGGACAAGAAGGCGATCAAGGTGGGTATCATCAGCGGTGAGGACGAAGATGTCTGGCGCGTCGTCGTCGCGCAAGCCGCCGAAAAGGGACTCGCCATCGAGACCGTGGTGTTCAACGACTACACCCAGCCCAACGAGGCGCTGGAGCGCGGCGAAATCGACGCCAACGCCTTCCAGCACCAGCCCTATCTCGACAACCAGATCAAGACTCAAGGGTATCATATCGTGCGCGTCGGCTATACCGGCGTGTGGCCGATCGGCCTCTACTCGAAGAAGTACAAAGCAGTCGCCGACCTGCCCGAGGGCGCGGTCGTCGGCGTGCCGAACGATCCATCCAATGAAGGCCGGGCGCTGCGCGTGCTGCAGAACGAGGGCGTGATCAAATTGAAGGACGGCACCGGCATTCTCGCCACCACCGCCGACATCTCCGAGAACGCGAAGAAGGTGGTGATCAAGGAGCTGGACGCCGGCATTGTCGGCCGCTCGGTCGAGGATCTAGACGCGGCGGTGGTCAACACCGACTGGGCGCTGAAAAGCGGCCTGACGCCGGAAAACCGCATCGCGCAGGAGCCGATCGCCGACAATCCCTACCGCAACTTCATCGCGGTGAAGGCTGGCAACGAGAACGAAGCCTGGGTGAAGACGCTGGTCGCCTCCTATCAGAACGAGGCGGTGAAGGCCGAGTTCGACAAGGTCTACAAGGGCACCGGCCTCAGCGCCTATTGATCCGATCGTCGACCGGAAGCCGGTTCGAGAGCAACAGCGGTCCGCGCTCAGGCGCGGGCCGCGATTGCGTTTTCGGGAACAGGAACATTCATGAACCAGCATATCACGGCATCCGGAGAAACCGCCGATCCGATCCATGCCCGGCCCGACGCGTCTCAGGACGTCGTGCGCCTCGTCGAGCTGAAGCGCCGCTTCGGTGTGACAGCGGCGCTCGACGGCATCTCGCTGACCGTGCGCAAGGGCGAGATCCTCGGTATCATCGGCCGCAGCGGCGCCGGCAAGTCGACGCTGATCCGCTGCCTGAACGGGCTGGAACGGCCTGACTCCGGCGAGGTGTTCATCGAAGGCCGAGAGATCAGCCGGCTTGGCGAGCGCGAGCTGCAGCCGCTGCGGCGGCGCATCGGCATGATCTTCCAGCATTTCAACCTGCTGTCGGCCAAGACCGTCGAAGACAATGTGGCGCTGCCGCTGAAGATCGAGGGCCGCTCGAAGGCCGAGCGACTGAAGCGCGCCGCCGAACTGCTCGACCTCGTCGGCCTGTCCGAGAAGGCAAAAGCCTATCCGGCGTCGCTGTCGGGCGGCCAGAAGCAGCGTGTCGGCATCGCCCGGGCGCTGGCAGCACGCCCGGCGCTGCTCTTGTCGGACGAAGCCACCTCGGCGCTCGATCCGGAAACAACGCGCTCCATCCTCGCCCTTCTCAAGGACATCAACCGGCAGCTTGGGCTGACCATCCTTCTGATCACCCATGAGATGGAGGTGGTCCGCTCGATCGCCGACCGCGTTGCGGTGATCGACGCCGGGCGCATCGTCGAGCAAGGGCCGGTCTGGTCGGTATTTGCCGACCCACAATCAGACATCACAAAAAGCCTGCTCGGCGCCATCCGGCCACAGCTGCCAGCCGAACTGGCGGCCCGGCTGCTGCCGGCGGCCGGCGCGGAGACGATCCTGCGCGTCGACGTGGCCGGTGATGCGGCACGCGGCCCGTTGCTGTCCGACCTTGCCACGGCTGTTCCAGGCGCCTTCCGCCTCATCCATGGCGGCATCGACCATATCCAGCAGCAGCCCGTCGGCACGCTGTTCCTTTCGGTTCCCGGCAGCGATGTAAATCATCTCGCTGACATCATCACATTCCTGAAGGCCCGCCAGGCGCGGGTGGAGGTGCTTGGCCATGTCGCCGATCCTGTTTGAGCTTCTGCTGCGTTCGATTTGGGAAACCGTCCTGATGACAGCCGCCTCCGGCTTCATCTCGCTGGTCTTCGGCCTGCCGCTCGGCCTGGCCTTGATCGCCACCGAACGCGGCGGGATTGCCGAAAGCCTGTGGGTGAACCGGGCGCTCGGCGCCGTCATCAACGGCTTCCGTTCGGTGCCCTTCATCATCCTTCTGGTGGCACTGATCCCGGTGACGCGGCTGATCGTCGGCACCTCGATCGGCACATGGGCAGCCATCGTGCCGCTGTCGATCGCCGCCACGCCCTATTACGCGCGCATTGCCGAAGTGTCGTTGCGTGAGGTCGACCGTGGCTTGATCGAGGCGGCGCGCGCCATGGGCGGCAACCGCTGGACGATCATCCGCGAGGTGCTGGTGCCGGAAGCCCTGCCCGGCATCGTCGCCGGCTTCACGGTGACGCTGGTGACGCTGATCGGTGCCTCGGCCATGGCCGGCGCCATTGGCGCCGGCGGCCTCGGCGACCTCGCCATCCGCTACGGCTATCAACGATTTGAGACGTCCGTCATGATCGCGGTGGTCATTGTGCTGATCATCCTGGTCTGCGGCATCCAGTGGGCGGGGGACCGGCTGGTGGCGAGGCTGGATCGGCGAGGGTGAAAGACTGGCTGATGGCACGGCCGCGTACGGGATAGGCGGAGGCCTCCCCGCCACCAAACCGTCTGACGCCCGGCTTCACCCGCCAAAGCTGCCCAGCCGCGTCGGCTGCGTATAGCTGCGGTCGACATAGAGCAGGGCCGAGCCGCCGCTGCCGTGCCGGACGTCGATGACGCGGCCGATCATGACATTGTGTGTGCCGACGACATGTACAGTCTCGATCTCGCAATCGAAATTGACGATCGCATCCGAGAGTGCTGGCGTGCCGGAGGTCAGCGTCTGCCAGCGCGCCGAGGCATAGCGTGCCTCCATGTCCCTGGCCGCGCCAGCGAATTTTCCCGCCAGATGCATGTGGTCATGCGTCAGCACGTTGACGCAGAAGCGCTGGTTGGACAGGAACATGGCGGCCTGCGTCGAGCGCCCGTTCATGCACACCAGCAGCGTCGGCGGCTCGTCGGAGACGCTGCACATGGCGGTGGCGGTGAAGCCGCCGCGCCCTGCCGGGCCATCGGTGGTGACGATGTTGACCGGCGCACAGACCCTCGCCATGGCATCGCGGAAATCGGCTTTCGAAATCTGCGTGGCCATCTGGTTTCACTCGGCCGTTGAGACAAACGGATTGAACCAGGTATCGCCCGTCCAGCCATTCTCGTCATAGTCGGCCATGCAGGTGTCGACGAGCTCTTCCATCGCCTTCAGCCGCCCGCCGCGTTCAGCTCCTTTCAGCACCTGCAGCCGCACCTCTTCCGGCGCGCCGGCATAGTTGAGCTCGTAGAGCGCGTGGCGGCCGCCGAACTCGGTGCCGGTCGCGTCCCACAAAAGCTTCATGATCTTGATGCGCTCGATGTGGCCCATGTCGTTGGAGCCACGCACATATTGCGCCAGATACTTGTCGATCTCGGGGTTGTTGAAGTCGCGCACCGACGACGGCAGGTAGATCAGCCCGGACGCGATCACCCGGCGCACGGTGTCGATGACGCGCGGATAGGCTTCCGACATGAAGGTGCGGTAGGCGAGCGCGGCTTCCAGATTGGGCAGCACCGCGCCATTCGCCCACGGGATCGGGTTGTAGGCCATGGCGTTGGAAAAGCTCCAGAACATGTGCCTGAGCGCGATGACCTCGCCCAGTGCCGCCTGGTTGCCGCGGAAAGCATCGCCGCCCGTGGCGCGCAGCGCCTTGGCCAGCAGGCCGGCGAGGAAGTCGAGCTTGACGGCGAAACGCGTGCAGCCCTGGAAGCAATAGCCATGCATGAAGCCGGACGCCGGGTGGAAGGACAGGATCTTCTGCGCATCGCGCAGCACCAGCACGTCCTCCCAGGGGATGAAGACATTGTCGAGCACCAGGATCGCATCGTTCTCGTCGAAGCGCGACGACAGCGGATAGTCGAAGGGCGCCGCCACCGTGTTGGCCGTCTGCTCGTAGGAGACGCGGCAGAACATCTTTATCCCCGGTGCATTCATCGGCACGATGAACATCACCGACAGCGACGGATCCTCAGTGATCGTCGCCGAGCCCTGCGCCAGAAAATTGTAGTGGGTCAGCGCCGAGGACGTCGCCACCACCTTGGCGCCGGAGACATAGATGCCGGCATCCGTCTCCTTGGTGATGTGGACGAAGACGTCCTTCACCTGTTCGGCCGGCTTGTGGCGGTCGATCGGCGGATTGACGATGGCATGGTTCATGAACAGTGCGGCTTCCTGGGCACGCCTGTGCCAGGACTGCGCATTGTCCCTGAACGGCCCGTACCAGTCGGCATTGGCGCCGAGCGTGTTCATCAGCGCCGCCTTGTAGTCGGGCGTGCGCCCCATCCAGCCATAGGACATGCGTGACCACTCGGCGATCGCCGTCTGCTGGGCGGCGAGTTCGCCAGAGGATTTGGCGACGCGGAAATATTTGTGGGTGTAGCCGCCCGAGCCGGTGTCGGTCGGCGAGGTCAGCGTGTCCCGTCGCAGGGGATCATGCAGCGCATCGTAGAGGCGCGCCAGCGACCGCGCCGAATTGCGCATCGACGGGTGCGTGGTGACATCGGCAATGCGTTCGCCATTGATATAGACCTCGCGGCCGTCGCGCAGGCTCTCCAGATACTCGGCCCCGGTGAACGGCCGTGCCTTATCAGTGCGGAAGTCTTCTGATCGCATGATGGTCCTCCTCTTGAGTCGCAACACTAGCGCCTTGGACATGCATCGGTTATGGACGGAACGGCAAAACCGATTGGACTTTTTCAGGCGCCATGAGCCAGAATTCCATCCCCGACTTCTTCGTCTATGGCGAGCCGGTGAGGCCGCTCGATGTCGGTTTTCTGCATGTCGAGACGGTGCTTGCGCGCAGCAACATCCATCTTGGTCAGGTCGCGGCGCACAAACATCCGCAGATGGGCCAGATCACCTGCTGGACCAGCGGCTCCGGTGCCTATCGCATCGAAGACCAGACCTGGGACTTTTCGGCGCCCGCCGTCAGCTTCGTGCCGAGCAATGTCGTGCATGGCTTCTCGATCGGACCCGGCACCGACGCCATCGTCGTCTCGGTCGCCGACGGCGCGCTCGCGGCCATCGCCGCTCACAGCCTGCTGCCGCTGGACAGGCCGGTCTTTGCCGACGGTCTGCCACGACACGCAGCGTGGGCGAGACTGGCGGCGGTGCTGGAGATGATCGCCGCCGAATATGCCGAGGCGCAAGCCGGCAATGACAGGGTCCTGCCGGCGCTGATCGCAGTCGCACTCTCCCACATTGCGCGCCTGAGCCCCGGCGTGACCGCCTCCGCCGCCTCTTCCGATGCTTCGCTGGCGCGGGGCCTGCGTCGGCTCGCCGACGCGCATTTCCGCGACAACTGGCCGGTCGATCGCTACGTCGAGGCGCTGGCCACCACGCCGCATCTTCTCGACAAGGCTGCCCATGCGGTTCTGGGTGCCGGCGTCAAGCGGGTCGTCAGCGAAAGGCGGCTGCTGGAGGCCAAGCGTCTGCTGCTGTTCACCGTACGCACGGTGGAGGACATCGCCTACGAGATCGGCTTCGACGACCCGGCGTATTTTTCACGGTTCTTTCGCGCGCGGGTCGGCGAAGCGCCCGCCGCCTGGCGCCGGAAGCACTTGCTGGACCATTGATCCTGCGCGAAATGCAGACCCCGTGACGCGCAAATCCTCGATGTTGCAGCCACAGCCACTTTTTCGTGAAGCCGAACGGGTTGATCCCTTCGCCTGTCTGCCTAGGTAGAAAGGAGCGGCGGGCGCCACGCAAATCTGACATCGGACCAATCTGACGGTCGGCATGATATTTTCCTGCATTCAAAAGCTTGCCCTACCTGTTCTCTTCGTTGGCATCCAGTCTTCCTGCGTCGTTCCCGACGATGCGTCGCGTATCGCCAAGGTTGATCCAACGGCGGCGGCCGCCCGCAAGGAGATGGTCGGCCTCAGCGAAGCCGATGTTCGAATGTGCGCCGGGTTTCCGACCGCCACCGCCGACGCCGGCCGATCGGGCCAGATCTGGACCTACAAGCGCATCGTCCAGCGCGGCAATCTCAGCATTGTGGTTCCGACTCTCGCGGTAGGCGCGATCCCGGCGGTCGGCGGCTCCGTCAATGTCGCTCCCGGCGGTTATTGCGACACGCAAATTCGCATGGTCGACGGCCGCGTCGCCGAAGTTGCCTATGCCGGCGACAACAATTTGCCGAACAGGCGCGACGCGCTTTGTGTCAGCACGGTGGACGCCTGCGTGACCTATGCGCGTCAACACGGTCAGAGGCCGGCGGCCAGATCGGCCAGATAGCCGGCGGCAGCGAAACGGCGATGACGGTCACGCAAATATCGTTGAGGGCTTGACTGACCCGCCGGACAGAATAGGCTAGCGCAAAATACCGGCTCTGATCGCCGGGCGGCAAGAATGCCTCGTATGCCTCGCCCTTCCGGCGCTGGCTGCGAGGCATTGTCATTTTGGGGATCTGTTTGAAACGGCGTATCGAGATCGGCATCCTGTATTCCCGCTCGGGGAGCTATCAGCTCGTCTCCGATGCGTGCCGCATCGGCGCCATGCGCGCCATCGCCGACATCAACGCCGATCGCAGCTCAGGCATCGAACTGGTGCCGGTCGAGCGCGATCCGCAAAGCAATGCGGACCGCTACGCGACGCTGTGCGAGGATATTTTCAGGACCAGCAGCGCGCGCCATGTCGTCGGCTGCGTCACCTCGTGGAGCCGCAAGGAAGCCATTCCGGTGCTCGAGAAGGCGGGCGGCATGCTCTGGTACGCCTGCCCCTATGAGGGCTTCGAGGCCAACGAGCACGTCGTCTACATGCACGCCTGCCCCAACCAGCATCTGGTGCCTCTGATGGCGCATGTCGTGCCGCGTTTCGGCGCCAACGGTTTCCTGCTCGGCTCGAACTACATCTGGGGCTGGGAGATGAACCGCGTCGCGCGCGACCTGATCGCGGATGCCGGCGGCAAGGTTCTGGGCGAACGCTATCTGCGCATCGGCGAGACCGATGTGTCGCGGCTGATCGCGGAGATCCGTGCCACACGGCCGAACTTCATCCTCAACAACCTGATCGGCACCTCTTCCTACGCCTTCCTGGCGGCCTATCGCGATCTCGGGAATGAGGATCCTGCCTTCCGCCCGGAAACCTGTCCCGTCATCTCCTGCAACCTCACCGAAGGAGAGCTGCCGGCGATCGGCGAATCCGGGAAAGGGCACCTGTCGGTCGGGCCGTACTTCGCGCCGCGGCCGGCCGCCTTCGCCTCGTCTTTCGAGGCCTCCGCCTATGCCTCCGTGCAGGTGATGGCCGACGTGCTCTCCAGCAATCCCGAAGCCGGTCCGGCGGAATTTTCCAGAGCCTTCGCAGAACGCCGCTTCTCCACCCGGCTCGGGCCGATCGCCATCGACGCGCATTCCCAGCACGCGACGCTGCCGGTGATCATCGGGCGCATCGCGGATGGCTTCTTCGAGGTCGTCAGCCGCGAGGACGAAGTCGCGCCAGACCCGTATCTGTCGCGCTACGACCCGGCAAAAACATTCGGCCGCCCGCGCCTGAGGGTGGTGTCGTGACGAGAACCCCACGCATCCCCAATCTCGGCGGCGCCAGGGCCTTCATCCTGCACCGTCCGCACCCGACGGTGCAGGCGATCACCAGGCAATTGTCGGCCATCGGCCTGATCACGCTGGACTGCTGGCCGGAACTACCGCCCGAGGCGCTGGCGGCCGATTTCGTCTTCTTCGACGCCGATCTCGGCTTCGACGAGCAATTCCCGTGGAAGCCGGGCGAAGCGCCGATGCCGCTGGTGGCGCTGATCGGCTCCGAGGCGCCCGGCCGCATCGAATGGGCATTGTCGCACAAGGCCGACGCCCAACTCTTGAAGCCGGTCGGCAATGCCGGCGTCTACAGCGCACTGCTGATCGCAAGGCAAAGTTTCGAGGCGCGAAAACACCTGGCCAGCGAAATCGCCTCGCTTCGCCAGCGCGTCGCCGAGCGCCAGACCATCGTGCGCGCGGTGACGGCACTGGCGAAAGGCGCCGATGACGGCCGCGCCTATGCGCAGCTTCGCTCGCTGGCGATGAGCTGGCAGATCAGCGTCGAGGATGCCGCGCGGCGGATCGTGGCCATGACAAGTGAAGAAGCAACGGGGGAAGAAGGCGGCGATGACCAGTCCCATCGCGCCTGATCTCACCGCGCCAGGGCGCATGCCGGTCAAGCCGCGCGCCGGCGTCTGGCGCCGGCTGGTCAGGCGCCGTCTGGCACTGCTTGGGCTGGTGATCGTCGCCATTGTCGTTGCCGGCGCCGTGCTGGCGCCATGGCTGACAGGCTACGATCCCAACGAGCAGATGTTCGACGGCCTGACCATCGAGGGCTCGCCCTTGCCGCCGGATGCAAAATTCTGGCTGGGCACCGACCTGCTCGGCCGCGACCTGTTGACCCGCATCCTCTACGGAGCCCGCACCTCGCTGATCATCGGCATCGTCGCCAATGGCGTGGCGCTGTTCATCGGCACGCTGGTCGGTGTTACCGCGGGTTATTTCCGCGGCTGGATCGGCAGCGCGCTGATGCGTTTCACCGATTTGATGATGGCGTTTCCGGCACTGCTGCTCGCCATTTGCCTGGCTGCGGTGTTCGAGCCGAGCCTGTGGATCGTCGCTATGGTCATCGCCCTGGTCAACTGGGTGCAGACCGCCCGCGTTATCTACACCGAGACCTCTTCGCTCGCCGAACGCGAGTTCATCGACGCCGAGCGCACCATCGGGGCGAGCGCACCGCGCATCCTGTTTCGCCACATCCTGCCGCATCTCCTGCCGACCATCATCGTCTGGGGCACGCTCGGCATTTCGACCACGGTGCTGTTGGAGGCGACGCTCTCCTTCCTCGGCATTGGCGTGCAGCCGCCGACCGCGTCCTGGGGCAACATCATCTTCGAGAACCAGACCTACTTCCAGGCAGCACCCTGGCTGGTGTTCTTCCCCGGTGCGGCGATCCTGGCGCTGGCACTGGCCTTCAACCTGATCGGCGACGCGCTGCGCGACATCCTCGATCCGACGCAAAGGGGCCGGGCATGATCGCCTATCTCGGCCGCCGCCTGATCCAGTCGCTGCTGATCCTGCTCGGCGTCTCGCTGATCACCTTCGCGCTGCTCTATCTCTTGCCGGCCGACCCGGTGCGCCAGATCGCCGGCCGCAGCGCCACGCCGCAGACGGTCGAGAACATCCGCCAGCAGCTCGGCCTCGACCAGCCCTTCATCGTCCAATACTGGCGCTATCTCACGAAGCTCGTCAGCGGCGATCTCGGCCGCTCCTACATCCAGCGCTCCGAGGTCACCGAGCTGATCGTCTCGCGGCTGCCGGCCAGCCTGTTGCTGATGGTCGGCGCCATCCTGTGCGAGCTGCTGCTCGGCCTGAGCATGGGCCTGATCGCCGCCGTCAAGCGCGGCACCGCCACCGACCAGACGCTGATGGTCGCCTCCTTCGTCGGCGTCTCGGCGCCGCAATTCGTCGTCGGCCTGCTGCTGCTCTACGTCTTTGCCGTGCGGCTGAGCTGGTTTCCGATCGGCGGCTACGGCACCTGGCGCCATCTCGTGTTGCCGTCGCTGACCATGGGCATACTCGGCGCCGGCTGGTACGCCCGCATGATGCGCTCGTCGATGATCGACGTTCTGCGCCAGGATTATGTCCGCACCGCCCGCGCCAAGGGCCTGGCGCGGCGAGCCATCCTGTTCCGCCATGCACTGCCCAACGCCATCCTGCCGGTCATCGCCATGATCGGCATCGACATCGGCATCTTCATGGGTGGCATTGTCGTCGTCGAAAGCGTGTTCGGCTGGCCTGGCATTGGCCAGCTGGCGTGGCAGGCCATCCAGCGCGTCGACATCCCGATCATCATGGGCGTCACCCTGGTCTCGGCCTTCGCCATCGTGCTCGGCAATCTGCTGGCCGACGTCATCGCGCCCTTCATCGACCCCCGCATCAAGCTCAGATGAAAATGAAAACCAGACAGAGAAAGGGAACATAAAAATGAAAAAGTTTCTCGCATCCACGGTAGCGGCATCGGCGCTGGCGCTGATGCTCGGCATGACAAGTGTTCGCGCCGAGGACACCGTCGATCCGAACGCCAAACAGGGCGGCGCCATCACCATCACCTACAAGGATGATGTCGCCACGCTCGATCCGGCGATCGGCTATGACTGGCAGAACTGGTCGATGATCAAGAGCCTGTTCGACGGGCTGATGGATTACGAACCTGGCACCACCAATTTGAAGCCCGACCTTGCCGAGAGCTACGAGATAGCGCCCGACGGCAAGACCTTCACCTTCAAGCTGCGCCATGGCGTGAAATTCCACAATGGCCGCGAGATGACCGCCGACGACGTGAAATATTCGCTCGACCGCGTCACCAATCCAAAGACCCAGAGCCCCGGCGCCGGCTTTTTCGGCTCGATCAAGGGCTATGACGATGTCGCCGCCGGCAAGGCCGAGAGCCTCTCCGGCGTCACCGTCGTCGACCCCTACACGGTCAAGTTCGAACTGACCCGCCCCGACGCCACCTTCCTGCATGTCATGGCCATCAACTTCTCGCATGTCGTGCCGAAGGAAGAGGTCGAGAAATACGGCGCCGATTTCGGCAAGCATCCGGTCGGCACCGGCGCCTTCAAGCTCGCCGAATGGACACTCGGCCAGCGCATCGTTTTCGAGCGCAATGCGGACTACTGGCACAAGGGCCTGCCGCATCTGGACAAGATAACTTTCGAGATCGGCCAGGAGCCGATCGTGGCGCTGCTTCGCCTGCAGAAGGGCGAGATCGACGTGCCCGGCGACGGCATTCCGCCGGCAAAATTCCAGGAGGTGATGGCCGATCCGGAGCAGAAGGCGCGCGTCGTCGAAGGCGGCCAGCTGCACACCGGATATGTCACCATGAACACCACCATGGCGCCGTTCGACAATGTGAAGGTGCGCCAGGCGGTCAACATGGCGATCAACAAGGCGCGCATCATCCAGATCATCAACGGCCGCGCCGTGCCGGCCAACCAGCCGCTGCCGCCGTCGATGCCGGGCTACGACAAGGAGTACAAGGGCTATCCCTATGACGTCGCCAAGGCCAAGGCCCTGCTTGCCGAGGCCGGCCATCCCGATGGTTTCGAAACCCAGCTGTTCGCCATGAACACCGACCCCAACCCGCGCATCGCCCAGGCGATCCAGCAGGATCTGGCGGCGATTGGCATCAAGGCCAGCATCCAGTCGCTGGCGCAGGCCAATGTCATTGCCGCCGGCGGCGACAAGGCCGGCGCACCGATGATCTGGTCCGGCGGCATGGCCTGGATCGCCGACTTCCCGGACCCGTCGAACTTCTACGGCCCGATCCTCGGTTGCGCCGGTGCGGTACCGGGCGGCTGGAACTGGTCGTGGTACTGCAACAAGGATCTCGACGCCAAGGCGGCCGAGGCCGACTCGGTGGTCGACCCGGCCAAGGCCGGCGAGCGCGACAAGATGTGGAGCGCCATCTACGACAAGGTGATGGAAGACGCGCCCTGGGCGCCGGTCTTCAACGAGCAGCGCTTCACCATGAAATCGGCGCGCATGGGCGGCGCCGACAACCTCTATGTCGACCCGGTCCATATCCCGATCAACTACGACAATGTGTACGTAAAAGATGTGCAATAACTGCGACTACACCATCCACGGGCGCCAACATCATTTCGGCTGGGACAATTCGTTTGTCCCGGCCGAGCGGGTGGCGCCCGGCTCGACCATCGAGTTCCAGTGCCTCGATTCCTCCGGCGGCCAGTTGCAGGCCGACAGCACGGTCGCCGACGTCGCCAGGCTCGACTTCGCCACCGTCAATCCGGTGACCGGGCCGATTTTCGTCGAGGGCGCCGAGCCGGGTGACGCGCTGAAGGTGACGATCGAGATGTTCAAACCGTCCGGCTTCGGCTGGACGGCCAACATTCCCGGTTTCGGGCTGCTCGCCGACGATTTCAAGGAGCCGGCGCTGAACATCTGGAAATACGACGCTGCCTCGCTCGAGCCGGCGCTGTTCGGCAAAAATGCGCGGGTGCCGTTGAAACCCTTCGCCGGCACCATCGGCAACGCGCTGGCGGAAAAGGGCCACCACTCGGTGGTCCCGCCAAGGCGCGTCGGCGGCAATCTCGACATTCGCGATCTCGCCGCCGGCACCACGCTCTATCTGCCGGTGGAAGTGGCGGGCGCGCTGTTTTCGGTCGGCGATACCCATGCCGCGCAAGGCGACGGCGAGGTTTGCGGCACGGCGATCGAAAGCCCGATGGACGTCGTGCTCAAGCTCGATCTGGTCAAGGACGCCAGGCTGAAGACGCCGCGCTTCACCACGCCAGGCCCGGTGACGCGCCATCTCGACGCCAAGGGCTATGAGGTGACGACCGGCATCGGCCCGGACCTGATGGCGGGCGCCAGGGAAGCGGTCGCGCAGATGGTCGATCTGCTCGCCGGGAGGTACAAGATCGATCCGGTCGAAGCCTATATGCTGGCCTCTGTGTGCGGCGATCTCAGGATCAGCGAGATCGTCGACATGCCGAACTGGGTGGTGTCGTTCTATTTTCCGCGCTGCGTGTTTGAATGATGTCAAGTCGGCGCTGCACCCCCCTCTGTCCTGCCGGACATCTCCCCCTCAAGGGGGGAGATCAGATGTCACTTCGGCTTTCGCCAATCTCTAATGTTGCAAGGGGGAGCGCCGGCCCACGTGACGGCCAATCTCCCCCCTTGAGGGGGAGATGTCCGGCAGGACAGAGGGGGGCGTGCCGGAATAAACCTCTCAGAACTTTGCCTTTGCAATGACCTCAACCCCCGAACCCATCCTCGACATCGCCAACCTCTGCGTCAGCGTGCGCGGTGAGGATGGCGAGCGTGAGGTCGTCTCCGACCTGTCGCTGACGCTGGCGCGTGGCGAGACGCTCTGCATTGCCGGTGAATCCGGCTCCGGCAAATCGATGACCGCACTGGCCATCATGCAATTGCTGCCGCAGCCGGCGGCGCGCATATCGTCTGGGAAAATCCATCTGGGCGATACAGATCTGACGACTCTCGATGAGCGCGGGATGCGGCGCATTCGCGGCGACCGCATCGCCATGATCTTCCAGGAGCCGATGACCTCGCTCAACCCGGTGCTGTCGATCGGCCGGCAGCTCACCGAATCCATCGAGGCACACACCAGCCTGTCGCAGGGCGAAGCTCGTCAGCGCGCCATCGAGGCGTTGAAGGCGGTGCGCATTTCGGAAGCCGAAAGCCGGCTAAAGCAGTTTCCGCACGAGCTCTCCGGCGGCATGCGCCAGAGGGTGATGATCGCCATGGCGCTGGCGCTCGAGCCGGACGTGCTGATCGCCGACGAGCCGACGACGGCCCTCGACGTCACCGTGCAAGGCGAGGTGCTGGAGCTGCTGCGCGACCTGCAGCGCCAGCACGGCACCAGTGTCATCCTGATCACCCACGATATGGGCGTCGTCGCCGAAATGGCCGACCGCGTCATCATCATGCGGCATGGCCGCATGGTCGAAGAGGGAAAAACCGCTGACATTTTTGCCACGCCGCAAGCCGACTACACGCGCGAACTGCTTGCCGCAGTGCCGCGCATCGGCAGCGGTGTCGGCCGCCAAAAATCCAGGAATTCCGAGGCGGCGGCGCCGGCCAATGTCGCCGAGGTCAAGGACCTGCATGTCCGCTTCGACCTGCATGGCGGCTTCTTCGGCCGGGTCACCCGTCGCGTCCACGCCGTCGAAGGCGTCAGCTTTTCGATCGCGCCCAACGAGACGCTGGCGCTGGTCGGCGAATCCGGTTGCGGCAAGTCGACCACCGCCAAGGCGCTGGCCGGACTGGTGCCCTACAGCGGCGACATCGCGGTTGGCGGGCGCAATCTGTCCGGCCTTGGCCGCGACGAGCGTAAGGCGGTGCGCCGCGACGTGCAGATGATTTTTCAGGATCCCTACGCCTCGCTCGACCCGCGCATGCGCGTCGGCGAACTCGTCGCCGAGCCGCTGCTGATCCATGGCATTGCCTCGAAGCAAGAGCGCAGTGACCGTGTGGCCGCGCTGTTCGAGCGCGTCGGCCTGTCGGCCGATCAGATGGAGCTCTATCCGCATGAATTCTCCGGCGGCCAGCGCCAGCGCGTCTGTATTGCACGCGCTCTTGCGCTGCGGCCGAAGCTGATCATCGCCGACGAAAGCGTCTCGGCGCTCGACGTCTCGGTGCAGGCGCGCGTGCTCGATCTGTTGAAGGAATTGCAACGCGAATTCGGCGTCGCCTATCTCTTCATCTCGCACGACATGGCGGTGGTCGAGAACATCTCCGACCGCGTCGCCGTCATGTATCTCGGCCAGATCGTCGAAATGGGCACGCGCGACCAGGTCTTTTCCAACCCGCGCCACCCCTACACCAGACGCCTCATCGAAGCCGTGCCGGTGCCCGATCCAGCCAAGCGAAGAAGCCGCTTCGCCCGCCTGGACCAGGAGATCCCGAGCGCCACCCGCAGGATCGGCGAGGCGCCGTTGAAACTGGCGCTGAGGGATTTCGGCAACGGCCACCTCGTCGCCGCCGAGGGCTGAGCCGGCACTGCCGCCGGCGGTTCACGTGTTTGTGTCTCTATCTCGCGCTCAAGGCTCGCGTTCCGCCGCCAAACCGTATCGCTTCGAGCACGAAATCCCTAACGGCCTCTTGCCCTCTGTCCCTATCTTCCTCATGTTCAATACCATTGCGATGATCGATCGTAGGAGGGTCGGTCGGATTCATCGCTATGGGAGGAAGTCAACCATGAAGGTAAGCCTTTTCGTTTCCGCGGCACTTCTCGCCGTATCCGCGATCCCCGCCTCGGCCGCTGAAATTTCCGACGGCAAGGTCAAGATCGGCATCCTCAACGACCAATCGGGCGTCTACGCCGATTTCGGCGGGAAGTGGTCGGTCGAGGCGGCCAAGATGGCGGTCGAGGATTTCGGCGGCAAGGTGCAGGGAGCGCCGATAGAAATCATCAGCGCCGACCACCAGAACAAACCGGATATCGCCTCCAACATCGCGCGGCAGTGGTATGACACCGAGCAGGTCGATGCCATCATGGAACTGACGACCTCTTCGGTGGCGCTCGCCGTCCAGGGGATTTCCAAGGAAAAGAAGAAGATCGACATCGTCACCGGCGCGGCGACCACGGAGCTGACCGGCAAACAATGCTCGCCCTATGGCTTCCACTGGGCCTATGACACTCATTCGCAAGCGGTTGGGACAGGCGGCTCTCTCGTGCAGCAGGGCGGCGACAGCTGGTTCTTCGTCACCGTCGACTATGCATTCGGCTATTCGCTGAAGGATCAGACCACCAAGTTCGTCGAGAGCCATGGCGGCAAGGTGCTGGGCGAGGTGCGTTATCCCCTGGGATCGACCGATTATTCGTCCTTCCTGCTGCAGGCGCAATCGTCGGGCGCCAAGGTCATCGGCCTGGCCAATGCCGGCCTCGATACCTCCAACTCCATCAAGCAGGCGGCCGAATTCGGCATCGTGCAGGGCGGTCAGCGTCTTGCCGCACTCCTGTTCACGCTGGCCGAGGTGCATGGGCTTGGCCTTCAAGCGGCGCAGGGCGTTGTGCTGACCGAAGGCTATTATTGGGATCGCGACGACAAGAGCCGCGAATTCGGGCAGCGCTTTTTCAAGCGCACCAACCGCATGCCGAACATGATCCAGGCCTCGACCTATTCGGCGGTGACGCAGTACCTGAAAGCGATCGACAAGGCCGGCACGGACGAGACCGAAGCCGTCGCCAAGCAACTGCATTCGATGCCTGTGGACGACGCCGCGATAACCAACGGCAAAGTGCAGGCGGACGGCAACATGGTCCACGACATGTACCTCTATCAGGTCAAGTCGCCAGCCGAGAGCACCAAGGAGTGGGACTACTACAAATATCTCGCCACCATTCCTGGCAACGAGGCCTTCCTGAGCGAAAAGGAAAGCGGCTGTCCGACGGCCGGCCAGTGATCGGCGCGGCCGATGGCGCCGACTGACCTGAGCGCGAACGAGCCGCCTGTGGTGCTTTCCGCCCGCGGGTTGCGGCGTGACTTTGCCGGCTTCATCGCCGTGAAAAACGTCGATCTGGATGTTCGCCATGGCAACATCCATGCCCTGATCGGACCCAACGGCGCCGGCAAGACGACTGTCTTCAATCTGCTCACCAAGTTCCTGGCGCCGACCAGCGGCAGGATCGAGCTGCTTGGCCATGACATCACCCGCACGTCGCCGGCCAGGGTCGCGCGGATGGGCCTGGTGCGCTCGTTCCAGATATCGGCGATTTTTCCGCACCTCAGCGTGCTCGACAATGTCCGCGTCGCCCTGCAGCGGCCGGGCGGGCTCAGCGTTCAGTTCTGGCGCTCGCTGGCGGCGCTCGACCGGCTGACGCCGCGCGCCGAGGAATTGCTGCGCTCGGTCGGTCTCGACGACGCCAGGAACAGGCTCGCCGGCGACCTTTCCTACGGCAGGAAACGCGTGCTCGAGATCGCCACGACGCTGGCGCTCGACCCGAAAGTGCTGCTGCTGGACGAGCCGATGGCCGGCATGGGGCATGAGGATGTGGCCACGGTTTCCGACCTGATCCGTTCGGTGGCCAGGGATCGCGCCGTGCTGATGGTCGAGCACAATCTGACTGTCGTGGCCGACCTTTGCGACTGGATAACGGTCATGCAGCGCGGCGAGGTGCTGGCCGCCGGCGACTACGCCACGGTCAGCCGCGACGAGCGCGTCAAGATCGCCTATATGGGCACCGCCGATGACTAGTACCGCACCTCTGCTTGCCGTCAGCGGCCTCAACGCCTGGTATGGCGAGGGCCATGCGCTGCACGGCGTCGATCTGGAAGTGTTTTCCGGCGAGACGGTCACACTGCTCGGCCGCAATGGCGTCGGCAAGACGACGACGCTGCGCGCCATCATGGGGCTGATCCGCAAGCGAACCGGCGGGATCGCCTTCGACGGCCAGGATCTGATGCGGCTGCCGCTGCACCGCACCGCGCATCAGGGCATCGGCTTCGTGCCGGAGGAGCGCGGTATTTTCGCCACGCTGACCGTCGACGAGAACCTGGTTCTGCCGCCGGTCGTGGCCGAGGGCGGCATGAGCGTCGAGGAGATATTCGATCTGTTCCCCAATCTGAAGGAGCGGCGCAACAGTCCCGGCACCAGGCTGTCGGGCGGCGAACAGCAGATGCTGGCGATCGCGCGCATGTTGAGAACGGGTGTGAAAATGCTGCTTCTCGACGAGCCGACGGAGGGGCTCGCTCCCGTCATCGTGCAGCGCATCGGCGCGTTGCTGGCGACGTTGAAAAAGCGCGGCATGACGATCCTGCTGGTCGAGCAGAACTTCCGCTTCGCCAGCCGTGTCGCCGATCGTTTCTATCTGATGGAGCACGGCAAGGTGGTGGCAGGGTTCCCGGTCGGCGAGTTGCCGGACCGCATGACGCAGCTCCACGAAGTCCTGGGTGTATGATAGCGCCATGACGATGATCTTCGGCATCCCCGTTCAGGCCTTCCTCGGCCAGTTGCTGGTCGGCCTGATCAACGGCTCGTTCTACGCCATGCTGAGCCTGGGCCTGGCTGTCATATTCGGCCTGCTGCGGGTCATCAATTTCGCCCATGGCGCCCAGTATATGCTCGGCGCCTTCGTCGGCTATCTGCTGCTCACCTATCTCGGCATCGGCTACTGGCCCGCCTTGATCCTTGCGCCGCTGATCGTCGGTGTCTTCGGCATCGTGGTCGAGCGCCTGGCGCTGTCGCGGCTGTACGATCTCGACCCGCTCTACGGGCTGCTCTTCACCTTCGGCCTCGCGCTCGTGCTCGAAGGCATCTTCCGCTATTATTACGGCGTCTCGGGAAACCCCTACGCGGTGCCGCCGCTGCTTTCGGGAGGCACCAATCTCGGCTTCATGTTCCTGCCCAATTATCGCGGCTGGGTCGTCGTCGCCTCGCTGATCGTCTGCTTCGGAACCTGGGTGCTGATCGAGAAGACCAGGCTCGGTTCCTACCTGCGCGCCGCGACGGAGAATCCGCGCCTCGTCCAGGCTTTCGGCGTCAACGTGCCGTTGCTGCTGACGCTGACCTACGGTCTGGGCTCCGCGCTGGCCGGGCTTGCCGGAATTCTGGCAGCGCCGATCTATCAGGTGAGCCCGCTTATGGGGTCGGATCTCATCATCGTCGTCTTCGCCGTCGTCGTGGTCGGCGGCATGGGATCGATCCTTGGCGCCATCGTCACCGGCTACATGCTCGGCCTTGCCGAAGGCCTGACCAAGGTCTTCTATCCTGAGGCCTCCAACCTCGTGGTCTTCGTCATCATGGCCATCGTGCTTCTGGTCCGGCCGGCCGGCCTGTTCGGAAGGGACGCCTGACATGTCGGAAGGGACATCTGACATGCCAGAACTGACGCTTCGCGAGACATCGGCCAAAACCTCGGCACGGCTTGAATGGACGCTGGTCGGGCTGGGCATCCTGGCGCTGCTGGTGGCGCCTTTCCTGGTCTATCCGATCTTCCTGATGAAGATGCTGTGCTTTGCGCTGTTTGCCTGTGCGTTCAATCTCCTGCTCGGCTACACCGGGCTGCTGTCGTTCGGCCACGCCACCTTTTTCGGCGCCGCCGCCTACTTCACGGCGCATGCCGTCAAGGTCTGGGGCTGGCCGCCGGAAGCCGGCATTCTGCTCGGCATGGCGGGTGCGGCCTTGCTCGGCCTTGTCATGGGCTTTTTCGCCATTCGCCGGCAAGGCATCTATTTTGCCATGATCACGCTGGCGCTGTCGCAGATGTTCTTCTTCTTCTGCGTGCAGGCGCCGTTCACGCAAGGCGAGGATGGCATCCAAGGTGTGCCGCGCGGCATGCTGCTAGGCGTCCTCGACCTGAACGTCTCGCTGAACATGTATTATTTCGTGCTGGCGGTGTTCCTCGTCGGCGTCTTCGCCATCTGGCGCATCGTCAATTCGCCGTTCGGCATGATCCTGCGCTCGATCCGCGAAAACGAGAATCGCGCCATTTCGCTGGGCTATTCCGTCGCCAACTACAAGCTCGGCGCTTTCGTCATGTCGGCGGCGCTGGCCGGGCTGGCCGGCTCGCTCAAGGCGATCGTCTTCCAGTTCGCCACGCTCACCGACGTCACCTGGCAGATGTCGGGCGAGGTGATCCTGATGACGCTTCTGGGCGGCATCGGCACCATGGTCGGGCCGATCATCGGCGCCAGCCTTGTCATCGGCCTGGAAAACACGCTTGCCACTTCCGGCTTTCCGGTGACCATCGCCACCGGCCTGATCTTCATGGTGTGCGTGCTCGTCTTCCGGCGCGGCATCGTCGGCGAATTTTACGCGCGGATTTTCGGGCGAGCGGGAAAGGACTGACCAGCTGCAGGTTGGCGGGACGCGGTTTGCGCGTGGTGACGCATGCGTCACCACAATGAGCACCTGTCCGGATTCTTCAGAAAGCTATAGACCTCGATCAAATCGATGCGACTGCTTGCGACCTGGGGCAATTGCGACTCCATCGGAACGGGTGAGCACTGCTTTGGGCAAATCGTGATGCGCGCATTCTTTCGATTGCTTGTCGTTGTAATCATGGCGTCCGGCGTGACCGGTTGCACCAGTATTTCCTACTACGCGCAATCCGTGCAGGGCCATCTGCGGATCATGACAGCGCGCCAGGATGTCGGAAAACTGATCGAGGATCCGTCGACGCCGAAGGCATTGCGCGCGCGAATGGCATCGGCGAGCGCTATACGACAGTTCGCAACGGATGAACTGGCGCTGCCTGACAACAACAGCTACCGCAGCTATGTCGACATTGGTCGGGATTCGGTGACATGGGCTGTCTTCGCCGCGCCGGCATTTTCGCTGACGCCGCGAACATGGTGTTTCCCTGTTTTCGGCTGTGTTCCCTACCGGGGGTATTTCTCCAGGAAGTCCGCGACTGAAACCGCTGTCGAACTTCAGGGACAGGGCATGGACATCTATGTGACGGGCATCACGGCATATTCCACGCTTGGCTGGTCGAGCGACCCGCTGCTCAGCACGATGTTCGGCCAGGATGAAACCTATCTTGCAGCGCTGGTGTTCCATGAACTGGCCCACCAGCGCGTCTACGTGCACGACGATTCCGCATTCAACGAGGCGTTCGCTGTCGCCGTCGAAACAACCGGCGTGAAAAAATGGCTGCGCGCGACTGGCGATGCCGCCGCGTTGCGCCGTTACGAAGCCGCCCGGAAGCGCAAGGCTGAATTTCTTGCGCTGGTGTCGCGGACCCGCGACGAGTTGGCGCAAGTCTATTCCAACGCTGGTACCTCGGAGCAAAAACTGGCCGCGAAGACGGCCGCGATTGAACGGCTGCGGATGCGCTACCGACACATGCGCGACAGGCGCTGGGGCCGATACCGGGGATACGACGCCTGGTTCGCTTCCCCGATCAACAACGCAAAGCTCGCCGCGACGTCCGTTTATAGCGATCGGGTGACCGCGTTTCTGCGCCTGTTCGACTTGTGTTCGGGCGACTATGTCAGGTTCTATGCGTCAGTCCGACGGATTGGCGCACTGGACCAAGCTCACCGTGCCGAAGCCCTTGCGGCGGCAGATCGCTGTTATTGAGCCGGTCAAAAGGGATGGCCCGAAGCGTCGGAGAACTTGCGTCCGAAACCAACCAAATCGCGCGATTGAGATCGCCCGCGCGGTTCTACTGGTCCGAGAACTTCACGCTCACGCCGCGCTGCCGAAAATAAGCCTGCATCAACTTGCGGCCCGAGCGGTTGTTCTGCGCCAGCTTGGCCGGATCGAACACCGCCTGTTTGATCCCCTCTCGCGTCAGCGCCGCCTTAAGCGCCGCGATATGTGTGTCGATGTCGGCATTGTCCGCCCGGAGCGAGGCATAGATGCTCTCGGTCGCCTCGGCCACGGTCAGTTCGCTCATTGGTGTCGTCCTTTGGTTGGTTGGGCGGCGCTTAGCACAGATTCGCGGTCCGCCGATACCGAGACCGTCAGTACACAGCGCCCGTCGTGAAAGCGAACCGTTCCTTATGGGGCTTCGTAGAGTTCCAGCGGCAATCCATCCGGGTCCCTGAAAAAGGTAAACCGTTGGTCTGTGTATGGGTCGATCCGGATTGGCTCGACGGCAACGCCTGCGGCTTCCAGGCGGACAATTACGGGATCAAGATTAGCCACAGCGAATGCCAGATGTCTCAGGCCTGTAGCCTCTGGGTGGGACGGCCGCATCGCCGATGCAGGGAAGGAGAACAATTCCAGTTGGGTCGATCCGATCCGCAGATCCGCCTTCCATGATTGCCGCTCCTCCCGATAAACCTCCCGGATCAGATCGAGGCCGAGGAGTTCGACGTAGAACCGTCGCGACTGGTCGTAGTCGGTGCAGATGAGCGCGACGTGGTGAATGGCGTTCAGCATGCTGCTAACCTTGGTCAAGCCGGGATATGAGGCCAAGACGCTTCAAGGCCTGGATCGTCGCGCGCCACGGCTCTGATTTGCCCTGTCCTTCCACCTCACCCATAACACCCGCGTTCCACCGCCAAACGCCGCACCAGCGCCAGCACGGCATCGATGGTCGGGGTCGGCTTGTCCGTGAGCCGGCCAAGTTCCTGCACCGCGCTCACCAGCGCGTCGATCTCCATCGGCCGGCCGCGCTCCAGATCCTGCAGCATCGAGGTCTTGTGTTCGCCGACATCGCCGGCGCCCTTGATGCGCCGGTCGACCGCTATGGGAAAACGCACGCCGAGGCTTTCGCCGATCGCCTGCGCCTCCAGCATCATGGTGCGGGCGAGCGCGCGGGTGCCATCGTCGGCAACGATCGCGGCCAGCGTGCTGCCGGTCAGCGCCGAGATCGGGTTGAAGGAGAGATTGCCCCACAGTTTTACCCAGATTTCGCTACGGATGTCCTCGCGCACCGGCGCTTGCAGGCCGGCCTTGACCATCTCCTCGGCCAGAAGCGTGACCCGTTCGCTGCGCTCGCCGGAGGGTTCGCCGAGCGAGAAACGTTTGCCCTCGACATGGTGGATGAGGCCCGGCGCATCGACCTCGACGGCGGGATAGACGACCGAGCCGATGACGCGGTCCGGTCCGATCCGCTGCCAGATCGCGCCGCCGGGATCGACCGCGTTCAGCCTGGTGCCTTCGAGCGGCCCGCCGACGCCGTGGAAATACCACCAGGGCACGCCGTTCTGCATGGTGACGACTGATGTGTGGTCCCCGAGTAGCGGCGCGATCTGGTCAAGGGCTGGGGAGAGCGAATGGGCCTTCAGCGCCAGCACGACGTAATCCTGGGCGCCAAGCTCGTCGGCTTTGGCGGCGGCCCGGACGGGGACCGAAATCTCCTGGCCATCCTCGATCAGGCGCAGGCCGTCCGCCTTGATGGCTTCCAGATGCGCGCCGCGCGCGACGATCGAAAGATCGGTCCGCCCAGTGATGGCGAGCTTGGCCGCAAGATAGCCGCCAATCGCACCGGCGCCGAAGATGGTGATCTTCATCGTCAAAGCCCGAGTTTGGCAGCAAGGCCGATGCGCTGCAATTTGCCGGTCGCACCCTTGGGGATCTCGTCCAGGATCAGGATCTTGCGCGGCACCTTGAAATCGGCAAGCCGTGTCGCGGCATAGGTGCGGATGTCGCCCTCGGTGGCACTGATGCCTTCGCGCAGCACAACCGCCGCGGCCACCTCCTCGCCAAGCTTGTCATGCGGCATGGCGAAGGTGACGACCTGCGCCACCGCCGGATGATCCATCAGCACGTCGTCGACCTCGAGCGGCGAGATCTTTTCGCCACCGCGGTTGATGATCTCCTTGAGCCGACCGGTGACCCGGAGATAGCCGTCCTCGTCGAGCACGCCCTGGTCGCCAGTGTGGAACCAGCCATGCGCGAAAGCCGTGGCATTGGCATCCGGGTTCTTTTCGTAGCCCGTCGTGACGTTGGGTCCGCGAATGACGATCTCGCCGGTCTCGCCGGCTGCGAGCAGCCGCCCGTCGGGCGCCATGACACCCACGTCCGGACCGGCGGAGGCACCGACGCTGCCGGGCTTGCGCTGGCCTGGCGGCAGCCGGTTCGATGCCATCTGGTGGGCGGCCTCGGTCATCCCGTAGGATTCGATCACCGGGCAGCCGAAGGTCGCCTCCAGCTCAGTCATCACCTGCGCCGGCAGCGACGCCGAGGATGAGCGGATGAAGCGCAGACGCGCCGCCGCCAGCGCCTCGGTGTTGCGTGCCGCGCGGGGCAGGATCGCCTGATGCATGGTCGGCACCGCCGTGTACCAACTGGGCTGCGCCTCGCTCAGCCACTGGAAGAAGCGCAGCGCGTTGAAGCCGGGCGTGCAATAGATGCTGCCACCGGCAGCCAGCGACGACAGCACGGCCGCGATCAGGCCGTGGATGTGGAACAGCGGCATGATGTTGAGGCAACGGTCGTCTGGCGTCAGGCCAAGCGTGCCGCCGATATGGGCAGCCGAGGCCGCAATGTTTGCATGGCTGAGCGGCACCAGTTTTGGACGCGATGTCGTGCCGGAGGTATGCAGCAGCAGCGCAATGTCGCTGTCTTGCGCCATGTCGGGCGCGGCCTGCGGTCCGATCGCTGCGCCCTCGATCATGAAGCTGCCAGCGGGTGTGGCGGGCTGCACGACAAGCCGCAGCACGCCGATGCCGAGGCGTTCGGCCACCGTCACCGCCGGTCCGGTCTCGCCCTCCGCCACAAGGATCGCCTTGGCGCCGATGTCGGTGAGGTAGAAATCGAGCTCGTCGGCCCGGTAGGCGGGGTTGAGCGGAGCCGTCGAGGCGACGGCCGCCACGGCGACGAAGGCGGTGGCCATCTCGGGCCCGTTCGGCAGCACGATCGCCACCCTGTCGCCGCGGCCGATGCCGCGCGCATGCAGCTGTTTTGCCGTATCGGCGATCAGGCTGCGCAATTCGCCATGGCTAAGCGTCGCCCTGTCGGGTGCCAGGATGGCGGGCGCATCGTCGGCGCCGGCGGCGAGACGGCGGGAGAGATCTGCGTGGGTTTCGGTTTGGGTCATGATCACCGGCTGGATTTCGAACGACTATTGGCGGGAGCCCTTCTGACGGGCTTGCCTCGATACGGATACGCCATTGGACAACGGATCGCCTCAGTAGCCAAGCGCCAAACCATCCTTGCGCGGATCGGAAGCGCCGGTCAGCGTCCCCTTCTCCCAGTCGATCAGCACCACCTGCCCGCCGCCCAGCGGGTGATGCGGTTCGGCGATGCGGTGGCCGCGCCGGCGCAGGCCCTCGATTGCATCAGTGGGAACGCCACGCTCGGCCTCCACGGTGTCATCATTGTAAAACACCCTCGGCGCATCCAGCGCCTGCTGCGGGTCCATGCCGAAGTCGATCATGTTGGTCAGCAGATGGACATGGCCGAACGGCTGATAGCCGCCGCCCATGACCCCGAACGGCATCACCACGCGGCCGTTCTTCGTCGCCATGCCCGGCATGATCGTGTGCATCGGCCGCTTGCCCGGTGCGATCGCGTTCGGATGCGCCGGGTCGAGGCGGAAGCTCGAACCGCGGTTCTGCAGCACGACGCCGGTCTTCGGGCCGACGACGCCGCTGCCGAACGAATAATAGGTCGAGTTGATGAAGGAGACCGCGTTGCGGTCGCGGTCGACGATGGAGATGTAGACCGTATCGCTGCCGGGCAGCTCCACGCGCGGCAGATGCGTCATGGCGCGGCCGCGGTCGATCTCGGCGCGCAGCCGGTCGGCATAGGCGCCGGACAGGAGCTGCTTCACGGGCGCTGGGACATGGTCCTGGTCGCCGACATAGCGGTCGCGGTCGCGATAGGCCAGGCGCCCGGCCTCGATCTCCAGATGCAGGCGCTCGGCGCCATTGGGGTCGAGCCCGCCGAGCTCGAAGCCCGATAGCAAATTGAGCATCAAAAGCGCCGTCAGCCCCTGATTGTTCGGCGGCATCTGGTGGATCTCATGGCCGCCATAGGAGGTGCTGACCGGCGCCACATAGTCGCCTCTGGTCGCGGCAAAATCCTCGGCCGTATGAAGTCCGCCCAATTGGTTGAGCCGGCTCACCATATCGTCGGCGATAGCGCCTTCGTAGAAACCGGACCGGCCGAGTTTGGCGATGATGCGCAAGGTCGCCGCCAGTTCAGGCTGCCGGTGGACGTCACCCGCCTTCGGCGCCTTGCCGCCGGGCAGGAAGATGCGCGTGGCGTGCTCGTCGGCCGACAGATCGGTTTCCGGTTCGGCCCAGTCGAAGGCGACGCGGTCGTGCACGACATAGCCGTTCTCGGCATAGTGGATGGCCGGCGCCAGCGCCTCGGCAAGGCCCTTGCGGCCATGGTCTTCGAGCAGGCGGCTCCAGGCATCGACGGCACCCGGCACGGTGACCGCATGCGGCCCCTGCAACGGGATACGGTCGAAGCCTTTTTCGCGGTACCAGTCGACTGTCGCCCTGGCAGGCGCGCGGCCGGACCCATTGAAGGCCAGCACATTGCCTTGTCCCCCGGGAGAATAGAGCACGAAGCAGTCGCCGCCGATGCCTGTCGATTGCGGCTCGACCACGCCCTGCACGGCGGCGGCGCAGACCGCGGCATCCATGGCATTGCCGCCGGAGCGCAGCATGTCGATGGCCGCAAGGGTTGCAAGCGGATGCGAGGTCGCGGCAACCGCCTCGGTGGCACGAACCGGCGAGCGGCCGGGAAACTGGAAATCACGCATTCTGTCTGGATATCCCATGGTCACTTCTGCGAATTCGTCTGGTGAAATCAATGCCGCCGGCCGAAGATCTGCGCAACCGACAACAGCACGACCGAGAGCACGATCAGGCAGGTCGAGATGGCGGCGATCGTCGGGTCGATCTGATCGCGCAGCGCATTGAACATGCGGCGCGTCAATGTCGTGGTCTCGCCGCCCGATATGAACAGCGAAACCACCACTTCGTCGAAGGAGGTGATGAAGGCAAACAGCGCGCCCGAGACGATCGAGAAGCGGATCTGTGGCATCGTCACCTGCCAGAAGGCGGCGACACGGCCGGCGCCGAGGCTGCGCGCCACCCGCTCCTGATTCATGTCGTAGGAGCGCAGCCCGGAAAGCACGGTCAGCACCACCAGCGGCAGCGCCTGCACCGTGTGCGCGATGACCAGGCCGGTCAGCGTGTTGTTGAGCCCGATGCGCGCATAGAGGAAGAAGGTGCCGATGCCGATCAGGATCACCGGGACGATCAGCGACGCCGTCAGCAGCGCATTGATGGTGCCGTTGAAGCGCAGCGTGCCCCGGTTGATGGCATAGGCTGCGGCAGTACCAAGCGGCGTCGCCACCAGCACCGTCATGATCGCGACCTTGACCGAGACGATCGTGGCGTCGCGCCATTCCAGCGACCCGAAATAGGTCTGGTACCAGCGCAGCGACCATTGCTGCGGCGGGAATTGCAGCAGCGTCGAGTCCGAAAACGACATGATGACGATGATGATCGACGGCGCGATCAGGAACAGAAGCACGAGGCCGCCGAGGCAATAGAGCCACAGCCGTTGCCGGTGCGAGATAGGCAGGCCAAAATCCTCGCTCATCGCGAACTCCACACACCTGTGGCGCGCGCGCCGAGCAGCCACTGGAACAGGCCGAGAAGCGCCAGCGTGACCACCAGCAGCACCACGCCGAGTGCTGCACCCGCACCCCAGTTGGAATAGAGGCTGGTGGTCTGCTCCATGCGCATCGCCCACATGATGACCTTGCCGCCGCCCATCAGCGCAGGCGTGACGAAGAAGCCCAGGCACAGCACGAAGACGATGACCACGCCTGAGGCGAGGCCGGGCAGCGACAGCGGAAAGAAAATCTGCCGGAAGGTGGCGGCCGGGCCGGCGCCGAGGTTCATGCCGGCGCGCAGGCAGTCGGTGTCGATTGTCTTCATCGAGGCGTAAAGCGGCAGCACCAGGAACGGCAGCAGGATATGCGTCATGCCGATGACGACGCCCGAAAAATTGTTGGCGAGCGATAGCGGCTGGCTGATGACACCGAGGTCGATCAGCCAGCTGTTGATCAGGCCCTTGCGCTGCAGGATCACCAGCCAGGCATAGGTGCGCACCAGGACCGATGTCCAGAACGGCAGGATGACGAAGATCAGGCAGATCGACGCCGCGCGGCGCGGCAGTTGCGACAACATGTAGGCCAGGGGATAGCCGAGCAGCACGCAGGCGCCGGTGACGATGAAGGCGACCTTGAAGGTGGTGACAAAGGTCTTGATGTAGGAGGCCTGCTCGAAGAATCGCGCATAATTGGCGGCGCTGAAGCCGCCCGCTTCGTCGAACAGCGACAGCCAGAACAGCCAGCCGATGGGCACGATGATGATGGCGAAGACCAGCAACAGGCTCGGCGACAGCAGCGCCAGCAGCCGCAACGACTCGCGCCGCGCGTCCGTGCGCAGCGCCTGCGTGTTCAAATCCGGGCCCGCGCGGCCGGCATTCTCCTGCATGACGGCGGTCTGCGCGCTCATCAGTCTGCCGCTACCAGGATTGTGTCCTGCGCATCGAGACCGAACGAGACTGGCTGGCCGGGCGCCGGCATTTTCGCCAGCACATCGCTGCGGCAATAGTCGCGCAAAGTCAGCTGCCGGCCGTCGCGCAGCACGGCATAGCAGACGAAGCTGTCGCCCTGATAGATGATGTCACTGAGCGTCGCGTTGAGCACGTTGACGCCGCTTGTCGGTTCGGCGGTTGCCAAGAGCCGCAGCTTTTCCGGCCGCACCACCATCAGGTACTGGCCTGCCGCCGGCGTCGCCGCCGCCGTATGGATTCTTCGGTCCTCGTACCAGACGGAGCCGTTGCGGCACTCGACCGGAATGAAATTCGATTCGCCGATGAAGCCTGCTACAAATTGCGTTTGTGGCCTGGCGTAGAGGCTTTCGGGCTTGTCGAGCTGTTCGATGCGTCCGCCGTTCATGACAGCAATGCGGTCCGACATGGTGATGGCTTCGCGCTGGTCGTGCGTGACATAGACGGTGGTCATGCCGAGCCGCCGATGCAGGGCGCGCAGCTCGATCTGCATGTGCTCGCGCAGGCCCTTGTCGAGCGCCGACAAGGGTTCGTCCATAAGCACGATGCGCGGCTCGAAGACGATGGCGCGCGCCAGCGCCACGCGCTGGCGTTGGCCGCCGGAGAGCTGGTCGACCCGGCGCTCGCCCAGTCCCTGCAATTTCACCAGATCGAGTGCCTTCTCGACACGCTCGGCCGTCTCGGCGGCGGCGACGCCGCGTTGCTTCAGCGGAAAGGCGATGTTGTGAAAGACGTTCATATGCGGAAACAGCGCGTAGTTCTGGAACACCATGCCGATGTTGCGCTTGTGCGGCGGCGTGGTGATGATCTCGTGGCCGCCGACCCTGATCGAGCCGGCATTGGCCCGCACGAAACCGGCCAGGATCATCAGCAGCGTCGTCTTGCCGGAACCGGAAGGCCCCAGCAGCGTCAGGAATTCACCAGCCTCGACATCGAGGTTGAGGTCGCGCAGCACAGGCACGCTGCCAAATCGTTTCTCGATCCCGCGCATGCCGATCGGCAACGCGGATGGCGCAATGGACAAGATTTTTCTCTCCCAGGGGCTGAGGCGGCGAAAGCAGGGCGAGGCGTCGCCCTGCCGTGGTTTGGATTGCGGCCGCAGCCTATTGCTGGATCAGATTGTTGAACTTTTCCGTCGCCTCGACCAGGTTGTCGCGCCAGAATTCTGCATCCTGCAACACCTGCTTCTTGACGTTTTCGGGCGCCGAATTGATGTCCTTGATCCTGTCCTGCGGGATCTTGCCGGTCTCGAAAGCCTTCTCGTTGACCGGGCCATTGTCGACATAGAGCGGCAGATTGGACTGCAATTGCGGGCTGACGAACATCGCCAGCGCCTTCATGGCCGCCTCCTTGTTCTTGGCGCCCTTCGGGATGACCATGCAGTCGGCGGTCAGCACGCCCTGATCGAAGGAAAAGCTGATCGGCGCGCCTTCCTTTTTCAAGGTGCCGGCGCGGCCGTTCCAGATGCTCGCCATGTCGACTTCGCCGTCCTTAACCAGCTGCATGGCCTGGGCGCCGGAGGTCCACCAAGCGTCGACATTGCCGCGGATCTTGTCGACGGACTTCAACGCGCCGTCGATATCGACCGGATAGACCTTGTCGATCGGAATACCCTCGGCCAGTGCGGCAACGCTCAGCGTTTCCGTCGCCTGGCTGCCGCTCAGCGCGCGCCGTCCCGGAAACTTTTCCACGTTCCAGAAATCGGCCCAGGTCTTCGGGCCTTTGTCGCCGAATACGTCGGTCCGGTAGATCAGCACGACGGATGTGTAGGAAATGCCGACCCAGTCGTCGTGGACAAGCTTCGGGTTGATGCCGCTCTTGTCGATGATGCCGTAGTCGAGCTTTTCGAACAGCCCTTCCTTCGAGCCGCGCGCACATTCGTCGGCGCCAAGTTCGGTGATGTCCCACTTCACCGCATTGCCGGTCACCTGCAGCCGGACGTCGTCGAGGCCGTTGGTGGTGTCTTCCTTGATGGTGATGCCGAGCGCGTCGGCGGTCGGCTTGAAAAACGCCTTGGTCTGCGCCTCCTGGTAGGTGCCGCCCCATGAGGCGACGGTGATGGTGTCGCCCGCCATGGCGGGGGCTGCGAACGAAGCCATGAGGCCCGCCATCGCAACGATGCTAACGTTTCTGGTTCTGTTCATTTTTCGGCTCTCCAACCGGTGTTCCCATTGTTTTTGATTTGGCATGCTATTTTGTATACAATTTTGAGTGTAGCCTAGCGATCGATGTTGTCAACACCGCCGGCGCGCTCGAAATGTACGCTTCGTGCCGGACCAGGTTGGTGAGGGACGGCTTCGCCGGAGGCGTGGCAAATTGCGCCGACTGCGGCTACAGCTATGCGTGTTCCGGCTGAAAGGCCGGAGAAGTGGGAAGGGAAGCTTGGCCAAGGAAACCAAAAATACGCTGCGCGACTCGGTCTACTCCGCGCTGAAGGCGATGATCGTGACCGGCCAGATCCCGCCGGGCTCCCGCGTCACCGAAAACGACATCGCGGCGAAGCTGACGGTCAGCCGAACCCCGGTGCGCGAGGCTTTCAATCGCCTCGAGCGTGACGGGCTGGTCACCGGCCGGCCGCGCCAGGGCTATGTCGTCACCGAGTTCGACATCAACATGTTCCGCGAGGCCTTCGAGATCCGCGAACTGCTCGACGGCCATGCGACGGAACTTGCGGCAACGGCCGCGACGGCACAGGACAAGGCGCGGCTGCGCGCCATGCTGGCCGAATGCGAAAGGCTGGCAGCCATTCCGGAACGCACGAACCGGGAAAAATTCCAGGAACTGGAAGTCGGCATCGACCTGCACCGCGTCATCGCCGAAATCAGCGGCAACGTCATGCTGCACAACATGCTGTGCGGCATTCTCGACAAGTGCCAGCACTATGTCTGGACCGAACTGTTGTGGCTGGACGAATGGAAAATCGCCCGCGACGAGCACGCCGAGATCGTCGATGCCATCTGCGCCGGCGACGCCGCCAGAGCCGGCACGCTGGCACGCGCCCATGTGCGCGGCTCGCGCGACAATGTGCTGCGCCTGCTGCAGGCCAAGTCGGATTATCGGAATTTTCTGGCGAAGGCGTCTTGATACAGGTGGCCTTCCTGGCATTCCGCATCGCTGCACAAGAGGGCAACAAATGGCAGTGTGATCGCCGGTTCTCACTTCACCTTTTGCCGAAACTTGGAATGGCAGCTTGAGCAATCCTGGAGGATAAGGTGCAGAAGATGCTCCGCCGGCAATCCGGCCGGATCCGCCTCCGTTGTCTTCAGCCGCTTGCCGAGCAGACTGCCCCCGTCCATTGACGTCATCGCGCCCATGCGCATGTCCGAGGTGATCCGGGCAGGCGCGGTTTCGGCCTTGGCTGCCAATGCATCGGCGAGTTCGCCAATGTGATTGGCGAGCGCCTCGAATTCCGGCCGCGCCTGATCGATTTCCGCTTTGGCGCCCGACGGCGCGCCCAGCGTGCCCGCCGGGAATTCAGCCATCAGGGCGGGTCCGGTACGGGCGCTGAGCGCCTCCGCCGCCGCCTTGAAGCTGGCGGCGTCGTAGGCGCGCTTGCCGCCGAACATCTCGGCGATGGTTTTCGCTGCCGCCGCCATAACCTTCATCGAGGCCTGGCGTGCGGCCACGATCTCATCACTGGAGGCGACCGCCTGCGGCGAGGAGAGGCTCAGCGAACCGGCCAGCGCCAGCACCACCGCTCCGAACGCGATGCCGAACTTCATGCCATGACATCGAGCACGCCCATCATGCCGAGCTGCTCGTGCTCGAGGATGTGGCAGTGATACATGCGCTGCCCCGGCCTATCCTGGCGCAGCAGGAGCCGCACCGTCTCGCCGCGGGCGACGTTCACCGTGTCCTTCCATGCGAGATAGGGCGGCTTGGACACCGCGCCGTCGCGCTCATGTTCGACGACCTGGAATTGAGTACCGTGGACGTGAAAGGGATGGTCCATGTCGGCCTGGTTGACTATCTCCCAGAGCTCGATCTCGCCGGCCCTGGCGACGACGCGTCCCATATCGAAGGCCTTGCCGTTGATCAGGAAACCCATCTCCATGCCGGTGGGTTTCATCGCCATGGTCTCCGTTAAAACGAGCCGCCGGCTGAGGACAGGGTCGGCGAACGGTGCGATCGGCCGCAGCCGCGCCGGCAGCTGCGGCACCGCCTCGGCTTCGTTCTCCGAGACATCGACCGTCAGCAGCGTCAGCCCCGCATCGGCCGGGCGGCCGGGACCCATCCAGCCACGGTCGTAGCCGAGCGTATCGAGGGTGATGGGGCCGGGCCTGTCGAAGGATGCGACCAACTCGAGGCGTTCGCCCGGGCTGAGCAGGATCTCGTCCGCCGCCACCGGCGCCGCGAGCAGCCCGCCATCCGTCCCGATGACTGTTATCGTCGCGCCGTCGAAGGCAAGCTTCAGGAACCGTGCGTTGGTGGCGTTGTAGAGGCGCAGGCGTCGCTTGGCGCCCTTTGCCACCGAGAGCCTGGGATTCTTCTGGCCGTTGACTAGCACGTGGTCGCCAACGCGGCCGTTCATCAGATCGCTCATGCTGTTGCTCGGTATCGAGCCATCGGCGGCAAGTTTGAGATCGGTGAACACCAGCACCGTGTCACCATATTCGGCCGGGATGGGATCGGCCTTGGCCTTGACGACGAAGGCGCCGGCAAGACCCCGATAGACCTGCTCTGCCGTCTTGCCGTGCGGGTGCGGGTGGTACCAATAGGAGCCTGCGGAGCCTTCCGGCAGCTCGAAGGCATAAACGCGCTCGGTGCCCGCCGAAACCGGATCCATTGGACTGCCGTCCTGGTCGGCGGGCACCGGCATGCCGTGCCAGTGGATGGTGCTCACCTCGTTATCGATGCGGTTGGCAAATGTGATCTCGACGCGGTCGCCTTCGAAGGCCTCGATCAGCGGCCCCGGGCTGATGCCATTATAGGCGAGGATCGGTGTGTCTCGCCCCTCGGCGAACCTCGCAATGGCCGGTTCCGCGGTCAGCCTCGCCCTGAGCAGGCCCGGCCGGTCGGCTTCGTTGGCAAGCACCTGCAGGGCGCGCAACGCCTGGCCTTCGGGCAGGGTGACCGCGTCTTGCACCATCGCGGGCATGTCGTGCCCGGCATGGCCGCCCATGCCGGGCATCGACATATCGTCCATCTTCGTCTGCGCCAGCGCACGCGGGCTCGCCAGAACCGTCGCCAGGCTTGCCGTCAGAAATCCGCGTCGATGCATTTCTCCGCTCCTTGCTCTCGATGAAAGGCCCGCCGGAAGACCTCGCGTGACCCTAAGGGTTCCAGCAGCTGGAAGGTCAAGTGAGATCGAGCAGTCGACGGTGACGATAGAAGCTGCCCTGGCGCACGATGTAGTAAGAGCCCGGACCCGCTGTCCGATCATGAACACCGGTCGTTCCGGCGAAGCCGCAGAGTTCTCAGCCCTTGCGCTCCTGAAGGCTGTTGCCGCCGTCGACCACCAGCAGCGCGCCATTGACATAGCTGGCGCCTTCCGAGGCCAGGAATGCCACCGCGGCGGCCACCTCATCCGGCCGCCCTGCCCGCGCCGGCGGCGTATGCAGGGCGGCTTGCCGCTCCATTTCGCTCGACGAGCCCGTTTCGATCCAGCCGGGAGCGACGGCGTTGACGGTGATGCCGTTTTTCGCCACTTCGAGCGCCAGCGTGCGCGTCAGGCCGGCCATGCCGGCCTTGGCGGCCGAATAGGCTGCCGTGCCTTCGAAAGACACCAGCGGGCCGGTGACCGACGCCACATTGACGATGCGCCCGTAGCCCGCTTCGACCATCGCCGGCAGAAAGGCCTTCGTGACGAGGAATGCCGTCTTCAGGCTGACGTCGATCCCCTGGTCCCAGTCGGCCTCGGTCATGGCGAGAAACGCCTTGTCGACCGATGGCGATGCCAGCGAGCCCATGCCGGCATTGTTGACCAGGATGTCGACGGCGCCGACTTCAGCCCGCAGCCGCGCGACATCGGCTGCCATGGTGAGATCGGCGACCACGGCCTTGGCATCGATGCCTTCTGCACGGAGCCCAACGGCGCGATCGAGCACACGCGCACTGGCACCGGTGAGAAAAACGGCATGGCCGGCATAGCCGAGCTGCCGGGCAATGGCAAAGCCGATGCCGTCGGCCGCGCCCGCGCCGGTGATAAGTGCGCGTTTGATGCGGGTATGGGGAATGGTCAAATCGGGCTCCGCTGGTTCCGCCTGTCGCGGTCTTACCACGCAGATTGGACGACGGCGCTGCGAAGATTTGCTCTGCAGCATTCTGCGCCGCTTTGCCGAGCTTCGTCCTGGTGACCCGCGTAGGCGCCGCCCGAATGCTTAGTCTATTGCGTGGCCGGTGTTGACCAGCCATCCTGCCACCGCCGTGCAGTCGCAGGCCGTCACTCGTTCCCGCCGTTCGGGTTGGAGCCCGCCATGACGCAAGTTGACACGCAACCGGACCTTATGCGCCCAATGTCATCCTCGATAGGTCACTTCCATGGCAGTCCTGCTGCGCTGAGGCGTGACCACAGGTTATTTCTAAACTCCGGACCGCGCGCTTGCTGCAATCGATCGACATACTCGCCGGTCAACCTGGGCGACTCGCGCGAGACGAACGACACGTCCTTCCGCGCAGACTCGAGATCGCCCATCCCCATGTATGATGCAGCCCGCAGGAGCCGTGCCCAGTGGTATTCAGGCAGGACCATCAGAAATCGATCAAACGAGGCAGTCGCGGCGTTATAGTTCTCCCCGGCGTATTCGGCATCGCCCCTGAACAGAAAGATCGGATGATAATTCGGACTGAGAAGGTCGGCCCGCGCGAAAGCTGCCTGTGCACCTTCGAGATCTCCGGCGTAAGTTAGCCCAATTCCCAGCCAGGTACGGCACTCCGCATCGTTCGGATTGAGTGCGATGGCCCGCCACAGGCAGCCAAGGCCCGTCTGCAGGTTTCCGAGATAAGTCTCGGCCAATCCGAGAGCACTGTGCAGAGATGCTTCCCGGTCATGGCCACAAAGTCCGGCCCGAGCCTCATCACCAGCCCGGCGAAAGGCCTGGACGGGTTCAGTGGACCATCCGTTGAAGCAGGAGTGGAAATCGACCCAGGCAAGAGTCTCCCTTATCAAGGCATGCTCTGGCTCGGCGGCGAGGAGCCTTTCACAGAGACGCCGCGCTACGACCATGCCTTTCGCCGTCGGCCGTTCGACGTGGTAAAACGCCTTCAGATAGAGCTTGTGGTGCTGAATTGCTTCCTCGAGGGCGGGCGGGCCTGCCGCGTGCTTCATCAACACCTGGAAGAGGTTTCCGCTGATCACGCCTGTCAATTCGTCATGCGATGACGTCTGGGCGAGATCATATCTTGCGCTCCAGACCTCGACTTCCTCCTCGGCGTCCACGAGATGCGCGAAGGCGTGCATGGCTTTGTCTTGGCTATGGACCGCGACCTCCAGGACATAGTTGGCTCCCGTGGTCCTGCCGATTTCCTTGACAGTGAGATGCCGCTTCGCGAGCGCGAACATTGTGGCCGCTGCGACGATTCCGATTTGGGAGAAGCGTCCGAGCTCTGCGGTCAACGCGCGCGTCAATGCATCCGCATCGGTCCTTGTTTTGCCGAACTGACCCTTGACCGGCATCACCGCCAGCCGCGGTTTTTCGCTTTGATGGGGTGACAGCCCGCCTGGCCTGGCGCCGGAAGCGCCGGCAAAGTACGCCGCGAGCCCGATCTTGGTCCGCACCCCAAGTTTTCCGTAGATGGTCGCAAGGTGAGTGCGAACAGTGGCCGGAGCAATGAAAAGCGCCTTGCCGATCTCCCGATAGGTCAGGCCGGCGGCAAATTTTTCCGCGACCTCGCGCTCACGACCCGACAATGCGACAAGCGTTTGAGCTTTCGAAGCGCCGAGCACCATTGTGGACCCCCGTCCTTGGAAACCCCTCCGTAGCCGAAGAATGCTACAGAAGAATGCTACAAATGCACTAGGCCGAATACCGCATCTGCCCGATTCCGCCGCAGGCTCGCACGGCGCAAGCTTCCCCAACGGCAACAAACAATCGGCTAAGGGGGGTTCCATGCGTCCTGTATTCATAGTGCTGGCATGCACGGCCGTGGGCTATTCCGCCCAACCGTCACCTTCTTTCGCAAGCGGGTGCCGACAGTTGCTGGAATCAAACGTGAAAATCGCCAGCATGCATGCCTATGCCAGCATCTTGGCCAATGCTGCCCGCAACGGCTGGAACTACACGCCTGAATCGATCGTCAGCGGCTCGAAGCGTCACTTCGAGGAGATGAGTCTCCAGTTGATCGCAGCCGGTTATGAGATTGTCCCCGCCAACGCTCACCCGCACTGCGCCAATCTGAACAGGGCGGAAAACGACGAGAGCACGATGACGACCGAGCCGAACACCGAAGCAAGCCCGATCGACCGCGGCCTGATCTAAGCTGGTCTCACCGCGCGCCACATAACACCAGCTTTGTCGAAACATCGATATGTCGAAGGTGCAGGCCAACTGTCTGCTGCTCGGATCGAGATGATCCAGCACGTCTTCTGCGTGCGCTGCATGATCGCGGGGTTCGTTATCAATGATCATGCATGACCTTCCCGATGCCGCCGGAGAGCCGGGCGACACTTCAGGCGTGTCGCGTTTCGCCGCGGCAATCCGTTTACGCATGGTAGGTCCCGGAGGATATTACAATCTCGGCAATGGGCTCGGGCTGGCGACGGGCGTCATGGTCCAGATCGTTGACGTGCCGCCGGGTTCCGCCGTGAGTGGCCATGCCGCGCTCCTCGATCATTTCGTTGGCAGCATCGCTGCCCTGTCGCTCACCCTGGCCACGCTGGTCTTCTTCTGGAGCGGCGAGATCTACTGCCGCGCATGGGCCAGGAAGCCGTCCCAGACGTGTCCCTAAACCGCCTTGGCGACATGACGTCAGGGGTCGGGGCGATCGGACTCGGCATCACCCTGTTCCTGTTCGGCGAACCTGTGCTTGCGGCGACCTCGGGCTTGCTGCATGCGCTCGGCAAGTTCGGCAGCGCTTTCGAAGACGGCAAGCCGTTGCCCCGCTGGCCAGCCAACTGGCCCAATCCGTTCCGGAGTGCCGTTCTGGCCAGCCGTCTGCCGGCGCTGGTCTCGGCCGCGGTGGGGAGCGGCGGTGCCCTGCAACTGGTATGGTCGGGCGCTTCCTGGACGCTCGTCGCAGCGCCGCTGACATTGCTTGTCTGCTATCTGCTTTGGGCCAAGGCAGACCTGTTGCTGCTGCTCCAGGAGGTGCGAGCCGGGAGCGCGCCGGCATCGTCCGCCGGCAACCGAGATCGAACGTGACGGCCCATGTCGAAGACAGAGGCCAAATGTCTGCTGCTGCTTGCAGGCGCCTTTGGGGGTTCGGCAACGTCGCGCAGAAGACCGTGCTGGATCATCTGCAGCATCAGAAGACTCTTCCGGAGCCGAAGCGCACCAAATTCGAGGTGCGGGCAAGGGCCGGAGCGGAGAGCGCGCCTCATCCCGCCGATCAGCATGTATGAGAACGCGAGGAATGGGCGGCAGTTGAAAACGGCCTTTTTTCGGACAGTCATTCCCTAGATTTGCGTTGGGAGCCGGCAACATCAACACCGGTGCCTCATGCGTGTACCCAGCGACCGCGATGACCGCCAGCCCGATCCGTGCGAATCTGGTCGAATCGTCTGTTGACTAACAGGCGGGCCACCATTCGTCAGGAATTCATGCCGATGCGGTTGATTGGCGAGGCCTGAAAGGCAAGCAATTTCAGCTGGATGGAATGGCGCGCCCGAAGAGATTCGAACTCCTGACCCCCAGATTCGTAGTCTGGTGCTCTATCCAGCTGAGCTACGGGCGCGCAACAGGCCATGTCTTCCATGGCCCCGCGATCCGATCGTAAACGACCGGCCGCGACGAGACGTGTTCCCTAGCGACTGAATTTCGGAAAAGCAAGCCGATCCGGCAAAAGTTTTGTCACAAGTGCCTTGATTGGTGATGAAGGCTGGGATTCCGGCAGATGGCAACGGTCCGAAGTTGAGCCGGTTCCGGCTCATTGGAAGAAGCATCGGGCCAGAAGACAAGAGGGCCGGGCGACCCAGCGCTCTAAACCGTCAGGCGGGGCGGCGCAGGCCATTGCGCGCCTGATCGAGCCGGACCGGCTGGTCGGGGATGGTGACGGCGAATGTGGTGCGCCCGCCAATGCTCTCGACCAGCTCCACCGTGCCGCCATGCGCGCGGATCAATTCGTGCGCGATCGCCAGGCCGAGGCCGGTGCCGCCGCTGCGGGCCGAGCCACGAAAGGCCGCGAACAGGTTTTCCCGTGCTTTCGGCGGCAGGCCAGGTCCGGTGTCGCTGACGGCGATGCGGCTGACGCTGCCCAGGCGCACGGCCGACACCGCCAGGCGGCGCACCAGGGCGCTTTCGCTGTCTGCCGCCATCGCCTGCACGGAATTCCGGCACAGATTGGTGAGCACGCGGAACAGCTGGTCGGAATCGGCGTCGATCTCGAATGCCGGCTCGACCGAATTGACGAACTCGATGCCTTGCTCGATGTCGAGCAGGCCGTGCACGTCCTCGACCAACTGCCGCAGCCTCAAGCGTCGGCGCGCCGGCGGCGGCTCCTGGGTGCGGCCGTAGTGAAGCACGCCTTCGGAATAGGACACGGCGCGGTCGAGCGCGCGCAGCAGTTTCGGCGCGAAGGCCTGCACGGTCGGATCCTTGACCTGGCGCAGGCGGTCCGACATCAGCTGCGCCGAGGCCAGGATGTTGCGCATGTCATGGTTGATCTTGGAGACCGCGAGGCCGAGGTCGGCAAGATGCTTCTGCTCGGAGAGCATTTTTTGCAGCCGCTCCTGCATCTGCGACAGCTCGCGCTCGGCAACGCCGATCTCGTCGGCGCGGGCAGCCGGATGGATGATGCGCCCGGGATCGTCGGGGGCTTCGGAGAAGGACAGCATCGAGCGCGTCATCGTGCGGATCGGCCCGATCATGATCAGGTCGATGGCGGCATAGACCAGCATGGCGGTGAACAGCGAGATCAGCAGCGAGACGAAGGCGACGTTGCGCGAATAGCGCAGCATCGCATTGCGCAGGCTGTTGTCCGGCATGATCAGCTCGAACTCCTTGTCCGAGTCGCCGACCGGGCCGAAGACGCGCAGCATCCGGTCGCCGCCGAAAAACAACGTGTCGAGCGCACCGGTCATGCCCTTGATCATGCCGATCGAGGCGATATCGATGTGCTCGTCGACCTTCGGCGGCATTTCGGCCACCACCAGCAGCCGCGAGACGCCGCCGTCGCGCACCGCGATCGCCTTGGCGCCGATCGCCATCAGCACGTCGTTCTGGGCCGTGCGCGACAGCGAGGTGGATTCACCTTGCACCAGCACGATCGACACCGCCGCCGCCGTGCTTAGCCGCTCCTTCAGCCAGTTCAGCCGGTAGCTGGCGATCCAGGGCAGGAAGATCAACACTTCGGCCAACAGCACGAAGACGATGGTCAGCAGCAGCAGCTTGGTCGACAGGCCGCGCGACAACGGAACCGTGCGCACGGCCGCCGGCGCCTCGGTGGACGCCGCCGTGCCGATCCCTTCCTGTGCCTGTATGGTTTCGCTCATGCGGCTAATGTCTTCACGATCACTTGATCAACGCAGATTAGGCGATTACGGCTTTTTTGCCAATTTCATCCTTGGTCGCAAACATAAACCGGCCTGAACGGAGCCGGATTGCGCCCGACGACTCCGGATTGACTTCCAAAAGCCTTCTTTCTATAAGCCCGCACACGCTCGGGCCATTCGTCCCGGCGCGGTTTCGATCGCGCCAAAGCCGGCCCGGCAAAGCTCCTGTTACACAGTGACAGAATCAAGAAGGGCCGCACCCCGCGGTATTAAAACAAATGAAGCGTACCTACCAACCGTCTAAACTCGTCCGCAAACGTCGGCACGGCTTCCGTGCCCGCATGGCCACCAAGGGTGGTCGCGGCGTCGTCGCAGCTCGCCGCAACCGCGGCCGCAAGCGGCTCAGCGCCTGAACGGAAGACGAGATCGTTGCCCGCAACCGGCAAGCCAGTGGGACCAAATCCCAAGCGGCTTCTGAAGCGCGCGGAATTCCTGGCTGTCCGTCGTGGTGAAAAACGACGCGGGCGGCTTTTTCTCGTTGAAGTTCTCGACCGCGGCGACGGCCTGTCGCCGCGCGTCGGCTACACCGTCACCAAGAAGGTCGGCAATGCGGTTGTCCGCAATCGCGTCCGGCGGCGGCTGCGAGAAGCCGTCCGCACGCACGCGGCAAGTGACATGGCGCCTGGCAATGATTATGTCATCGTCGGGCGCGAAGACGTGCTTACCACTCCGTTCGGCCAGTTGAAGGCCGAACTCTCCCGCCGACTGCGCGGAACACGATAGGCCAAGGGCTTTCGATGGAAAACAACCGGAACTTCTTCATCACCATCGCGCTGTCGGTGCTGATCCTTGCGGTATGGCAATATTTTTACGTGTTGCCGCGCAGCGAAGCCCAGCGCGAGGCGGCCCGCGTCGAACAGCAGCGCATCGAGGAGCAGAAGAAGGCCGCCGGTACCGACACCGGAACGCCCGCCGCACCTGGCGCCATTCCGAATGCACCGGGTACCGACGCCGTGACGCCGGCCGGCCGCGAACAGGCGCTCGCCACGACGACCCGCGCCAGGATCGACACGCCGAGCCTCGAGGGTTCGATCAATCTGACCGGCGCCCGCCTCGACGACCTCAAGCTCAAGCACTACACCGAGACGGTCGACAAGAACTCGCCCGAGATCAGCCTGCTCAACCCGGCGGCACTGCCCAATGGCTATTATGCCGAGATCGGCTTTGTCGGCAACGACAAGACCGGTGCGGTGCCCGGTCCGGAGACTGTGTGGACCGTCGACGGCAATGCGACGCTGACGCCGACGACCCCGGTCACGCTGACCTATTCGAACGACAAGGGCTTGACCTTCAAGCGCACCTTCTCCGTCGACACCGATTACATGTTCACGGTGTCCGACACGGTGCAGAATGCGGGCACGGCCGCCGTCTCGCTGTCCAATTACGGCCGCGTCACCCGCTTCGACAAGCCGCTCGTTGCCAGCACCTATGTGCTGCATGAGGGCCTGATCGGCTTCACCGGCACCGAAGGCCTGCAGGAGCACAAATACGCGTCCATCGAATCGGACAAGCAATTCACGCCGGGCAAGTCGACCGACGGCTGGTTGGGCATTACCGACAAATACTGGGCGGTGACGCTGGTGCCGACCGAAAAGCAGCCGTTCCAGCCGCGCTACGCCTTTTTCGAGGACGGCCGCCACCGCTATCAGTCCGACTTCCTGACCGACCCGATAACGGTTGCCGCGGGTCAATCGGCGACGGTGGAGAGCGAGATCTTCGCCGGCGCCAAGGAGGTCGGCAAGATCAACGCCTATGCAGAGGACCGTCAAATCAAGCGGTTCGACCTTTTGATCGACTGGGGCTGGTTCCACTTCATCACCAAGCCGATGTTCTGGCTGATCGACACGCTCTACAAATTCTTCGGCAATTTCGGTTTGGCCATCCTCGCCACCACCGTCATCGTCAAGGCCATCTTCTACCCGCTCGCCAACAAGTCCTACGCGTCGATGGCGAACATGAAGAAGGTGCAGCCGAAAATGCTCGAGATCCGCGAGAAATACGCGGACGACAAGATGAAGCAGCAGCAGGCGATGATGGAGCTCTACAAGACCGAGAAGATCAATCCGATCGCCGGCTGCTGGCCGGTGGCGCTGCAGATCCCGGTGTTCTTCGCGCTCTACAAGGTGCTCTACATCACCATCGAGATGCGTCATGCGCCGTTCTTCGGCTGGATCCAGGATCTGGCCGCGCCCGATCCGACATCGCTGTTCAACCTGTTCGGCCTCATTCCGATCACGCTGCCGCATATGCTGATGATCGGCGTGTGGCCGCTGATCATGGGCGTCACCATGTTCCTGCAGATGCGCATGAACCCGACGCCGCCGGACCCGACGCAGGCGGCGATCTTCACCTGGATGCCTGTTATCTTCACCTTCATGATGGCGGGTTTCCCGGCCGGCCTGGTCATCTACTGGGCCTGGAACAACACGCTGTCGATCCTGCAGCAAGGCATCATCATGAAGCGCCAGGGCGCCAAGATCGAGCTGTGGGACAATCTGGTCGCGCTGTTCCGAAAGAAACCATCACCGGCCGAATAGAAGGCGCAGCGCTTTCTCCAGCCTTCAAAGCCCCGCCTCGCGCGGGGCTTTTTCGTTGGCGGGACATCCATTCCGCCCATTTCCGCTCGTCGGCGAAACTTTGGCGCGCCCACGCCTCGTAACTGCGCGTTGCCATCCTGCGGCATGCGCTCCGGGAGGCCTTGTGGCGGCCGCGTCGTTGCAGACCACCGCGTTTCGCGATGCCGGCAAGATGCCCTTGCCAAGACGGCTTCCGGCGCAAAGGCGCCGGTGTTTGGGAGGCCGTGACGGCAGACCGGGGTCCTGTAGGGCCTCCACGGGGCCCCGGTTCTTTCACACGCGAAGGTCATGCAGGCTGCGGCTTGTCCCGGCAGACGGACCGCTGCCACCTCACTCCATGACGGCGCTGTGGTCGATATTGGCCGGAGTGGCCGGCTTGCGCAGCAACAGAACCAGCGGAATGGCGGCAAGCGACAGGATCATCATCAGCTTGAAGTCGTTCATGTAGCTGATAACAGTCGCCTGCAGCGTCACCACGCCGTCGAGCGCGGCGCGGCCCGCGGCGCTGTAGGGATCCATCGCCTGGAAGATGGCCGGATTGCTGAAAGCCTGGTTGTAAGGCGTCACATAGGTGGCGATGTTGGCGTGGTTGATCTGCACGTTCTCCGTCAACAGCGCGGTGACGACGGATATGCCGACGCTGGAGCCGATGTTCCGCGACAGATTGTAAAGGCCTGTGCCTTCCGCGCGCCGCTCCGGCGCCAGCGTGGCGAAGGTGATGGTGGTCAGCGGCACGAACAGGAAGCCCAGGCCCGCGCCCTGGATGAAGCCGGTGCTGATGATCGTCCATTGCGAAACATCAGGGGTCCAGCCGGTCATGTCGTACATCGCCCAGGCGGTGACCAGCAGACCGGTCAACAGCAGCCAGCGCGTGTCCACCTTGCCGATCAGCCTGCCGACCAGGAACATGCAAGCCATGGTGCCGAGACCGCGCGGCCCCATGACGATGCCGGCCGTCACCACCGGATAGCCCATCAACGTCTGCAGATAGGGCGTCATCAGGGCCAGCGAGGCCAGATAGGTGATTCCGATGATGAAGATGAAGATGGCCGACGGCGAAATTCCTGTCGAGGAACAGCCGCGGGTTCACGAATGTGTTTTTGGCGGTGAAGGTGTGGACGAGGAAGATGTAGAAGGCCGACGCGCAGATCAGCGCCTCGACGATGATCTCGGACGACGAAAACCAGTTGAGCTGCTCGCCGCGATCGAGGAACATCTGCAGCGCGGCGATGGTTATGCTGAGCATGCCGAAGCCCAGCCAGTCCAGCCTGGCCTTGAGGTCCGTCTTGGTTTCCTGGACGAACATCGAGACGCCGGCGAAAGCCAGAGCCCCGATCGGGACATTGATGTAGAACACCCAGCGCCAGCTGACGTTTTCGGTGAGCCAGCCGCCGATGACCGGCCCGAGCACCGGCCCGACCATCACCGAAACGCCGAACAGCGCCATCGCCGAGCCGCGCTCCTCGACGCTGTAGATGTCGAGCAGGATGCTCTGCGCCAGCGGCACCAGGGCCGCGCCGAACAGACCTTGCAGCAGGCGGAAGCCGACGATCTGCGGCAGCGACTGCGCGAAGCCGCACAGCACCGACGCGACGACGAAGCCGGTGATGGATATCAAAAGGATGCGCTTGCGGCCGAAACGATTGGCAAGATAGCCCGAAGGCGGAGTCATGACGGCCGCCGCGACGATATAGGACGTCAGCACCCAGTTTATCTGGTCGGCGCTCGCCGAAACGCTGCCCTGGATATAGGGTAGCGCCACATTGGCGATGGTCGTGTCCAGTGCCTGCATGATCACGGCCAGGATCACGCAGGCGGTGATGGCGCCGCGATTGGCGACCACGCCACCTGTCGCGGACGCGCTGCTCATGACCTTTGTCCGAACCGGCCGAGGAGGTCCGTCACGAAGTCCGGCAAACCGCGCGCGTGGCCGGTATCGATGCCGACCACGACGCTCATCCCGCCACGCAACGGTGGCTTGCGCTGGAGATCGTCGACCGTCACGCGCATCGGAATGCGTTGCACGACCTTGACCCAGTTGCCGGTGGTGTTCTGCGCCGGAAGCAAGGAGAAGCTCGACGACGACGCCGGGCTGATCGAGGCGACCGTGCCGTGCCAGACGGTGCCGGGATAGCTGTCGACGCTGATCATCGCCGTCTGTCCCGGCCGCACATAGGTCAGTTCGGTTTCCTTCGGCTCCGCCGCGATCCACAGATCGGTCGCCGAAATCAGGCTGAAGGCCGGCTGCGAAGCCGGCAGGTACTTGCCGACCTGAAGCGCGTCGACATTGGTGACGATGCCGTCGAACGGCGCCTTGACGATGGAATCGGCAAGGTTGCGCTGGGCGTCGTCCACCGCCGACTGCGCCTGGAGGTAGAACGGATTCTTCTCCACCGGCTGGCTGGCGTCGCCGCCAAGCTGGGCAAGCGTCGCCTGTGCCTGCGCCTGGGCAACGGACACTTTCTGGCGGGCGGCGACGAGGTCGTGCTGGGCGCTGTCGAAGGTCGCCTTGGAGGAGGTGGAGGTCTTGAGCAGATCCTGCTGGCGCTGGAAAGCGGCCTCGTAATAGGGGATGTCGGCCTGCGCCTGCTCGATCAGCGCCTGCGACTGCAGGTAACTCGCCTGCAGGGTCAGCACCTGGTTGCGCACAGTGCCGAGCTGCGCCTGGGCGGCGGCAAGAGCGGTTTCGAAAGAGGCCGGCCGCAGCCGGAAAAGCACCTGGTCCTTCTTCACCGCCTCGTTCTCGTGCACGTCGATCTCGGACACAGTGCCGGAGACATCGGTGGAAACGCCGAGCGACTGCGCCTGGATGTAGGCGTTGTCGGTCGTCATGACCTGGCCGCCGATGACGTAGTAATAGCCGCCGACGACCAGCGCGACCGGAAGCAGGGCAAACAGGATCGGCCGAGCCCGGCCGCGCTTGGGCTTGACCGGCGCCGGCGGCGCCACCGTAACCGTGGCCTGCCGTGGCTCCTTGGACGGCGCCTCGAGCGCCGCCGGCTCCAGGGCGACCGGTGCTTCGAGTTCGTCATTGCCGATGAGGGTCCCGGCTCGCCTCTGTTCGCGTTCGCTGTCCAGTCGGATGATCTGGTCGTGCGCCCGGCCGGCGGAGGATCCGTCTTCTTCGACAGGCTTCTTTGGTGAGGTTGATTCAGCCATGTGTTTTCTCCCGGTCGGCGGCAGGCTGGGTGCAAGCCGCGAGCAGATTGGATTTGATGAGGGATAGGGTTTGCAGCAGATGCAGCTGGGCATCCGCGGAAAGACCGACAAAGGCCTCGTCCCGCGTCTTCTGCCCATTGCCGCGCATGGTTTCGATGAGCGGATGAGCTTGCGGCTTCAGGTAAAGCAGCCATGCCCGGCGGTCAGCGGGATTGGGCCGGCGCTCGATGAAACCGCGTGCTTCCATCTTGTCGAGCAGCCGGGCGAGCGTGATCGGCGTGATCTCGATAAGGTCCGCCAATTTGTTCTGGTGGATGCCTTCATGCAGGCAGAGATAGGCGAGCACCTGCCACTGGGCGCGGGTCAGCCCCGATGCCCGCGACCTCTGCTCGAACCGCTTTCGAAGCAGGCGCGCGACATCGTGCAGCACGAAGCTGATGTTGGGTGACGATGGCATGAGAGGTACTGGAGTTTCGGCGCAACTTTTAGTGAGCATGCTTATTATCATCATGCACATAATCCCGCTGGACGCGGTGCGCAAGACGGACTAAGCCCCGCCTGGAAAAAATGACGCATGTGCTGCGACACCACAAAAAGGCTCGGGTAGCAGGCTGTTGCCGGGCAAGGATAGGACGATGAATTGGCTGAAGATCGCGACCGTGGCGGCCATCGCGGGATGGCCTGGCATTGCGCTCGCAAAGGACGCCGTCAGCTGCGGCGGCGCCGCCATGCTGGGTGGCGCGCAATTGAACTGCAGCCACGTCGAACCCCAGGCGCCGCCTCAGTTTTGCACCTATAGCTGGGCTCTCCACATGCCGGCCGGAGACCAGAAAATCGTCGAAGGCAGCTTCATGCTGCCGCCCGGCGCGGCGAACGTCACCGTCTATCAGGGCAGCGGTTTCGACAGCGCAATGTCCGATCCGATCGTGATCTGTCGCGGCGGCAAATGAGCAAGGCCGTCAAGGAAAGCTCGCTCGTCGCCCGATTGGTGCTATAGGGCGGATCACGCTATTTTGAACGGGCGCATTCGAGTTTCGGATGTGCCTGGCTGCCATTTCTCTGACGGATTTCGACATGGACGGACCCAACCCAGACATCAAGCACCCGATCCCGATGCATACCCGCGTCGGCTTCCTCAAGGGACTGGTGAATGCGCCGAACATCGAGATCGGCGACTTCACCTATTATGACGACCCCGACGGGCCGGATAAATTCGCCGAAAAATGCGTGCTGCACCACTATCCCTTCATCGGCGACAAGCTGATCATCGGTCGGTTCTGCGCCATCGCCGAGGGCGCGCGGTTCATCATGAACGGCGCCAACCACGCCATGTCCGGCTTTTCGACCTATCCGTTCAATATCTTTGGCCATGGCTGGGAAAAGGGTTTTGACCCGGCGACGTGGTCGAAGGAAGTGCGCGGCGACACCATTGTCGGCAGCGACGTCTGGATCGGCATGGAGGCGGTGATCTTGCCCGGGGTGGAAATCGGCCACGGCGCCATCATCGCTGCGAAGTCAGTGGTGACTCACGACGTGCCGCCCTATGCGATCGTCGCCGGCAACGCGGCCAAGGTGGTGAAGATGCGTTTCGACGACCGGACAATCAGGCGGCTGTTGGCGGTGGCATGGTGGGACTGGCCGGTGGACAAGGTCAGTCGCAACCTCGATGCTATCCGGGGCGCCGATATTTCTCTTCTGGAGGCAGCAGCTTGAACGCTCTGAACAGCAGCATAATCGGCACCGAACTGTTTACGCGGGGGTGGATCTTCATCCGCGGCGTGCCGGCCATGAAATTCCTGCCGCCGGAAGGGCCGCCGGAAATCGCCTTTGCCGGCCGCTCGAATGTCGGCAAGTCGTCGCTGATCAACGCGCTGGTCAACCAGAAGGGGCTGGCGCGCACCTCCAACACGCCGGGGCGCACGCAGGAGCTCAACTATTTCGTGCCGGACGGATTTTCGGGTGAGGGCGCCGACCTGCCGCCCTTGGCGCTGGTCGACATGCCCGGCTATGGCTATGCCACCGCGCCGAAGGAGAAGGTCGACGAGTGGACCAAGCTGGTCTTCGACTATCTCAAGGGCCGCGTCACGCTGAAGCGCGTCTATGTGCTGATCGACGCCCGCCACGGCATCAAGGCCAAGGACGACGAAGTGCTGTCGCTGCTCGACAAGGCGGCGGTGTCCTACCAGATCGTGCTGACCAAGACCGACAAGATCAAGACTGCCGGCGTGCCGAGGCTGATCGAGGAGACGCTGGCAAAGATCAAGAAGCGGCCGGCGGCGTTCCCGTTCGTACTGGCCACCTCTTCTGAAAAGGCCGAGGGCCTCCAGGAATTGCAGGCGGCCATCGTGCTTGCCGCCAATGGCGGCTAAGCATCCACAGCTTAGAGCATGGCCTACGGCTTGGCCTCGATAGCAATCGTCTGGTGGCCTTCTTCCGCCACAAGCCTTTCGGTGCCGTATGCCTTGAGGAACATGCTGACGCCTGACCTGACGATGCGGTCGATCTCGTCCTGGCTCGGGGCTTTGGTGCGGTAGGCGAAGATGCACTGGCGGAACAGACCGGCCAGGCACAGTTCGGTGAACTGATAGGCGGCAAGATCGACATCGTCGATGCGCAGCAGGTCGCGCTCGATGGCAGCATTGAGAAAGGCCGCGACCTTGTCGTGGCCACGCTTGGGACCGCGCTCGTAAAACCGCGCGCCCATGTCGGGTATCCGGTCGGATGCACCGATCACCGTGCGCTGCGCCTGGATCACCTTGGCCGACGTGATCTTGAGGGCCAGCACCTTGCCGAACTTCACCAGCGTCTCGCGCAGGTTGTCGGCATTGTCCAGCACGTCATACATGTTCTTGAAGATGGTGCCGCGCTCTTCCTCGATCAGCGCTTCGAACAGCTCTTCCTTGTTGGCGAAATAGACGTAGATCGTACCCTTGGAGACACCGGCCTCGCGGGTGATGTCGTTCATCGAGGCGGCTTCGAAGCCCTTGTCGATGAAGACACGACGGGCGCCGTCGATGATCTGGCTGCGCTTGACCGGATCCTGCCCCGCGGCCGGGCGGCCACGACGCAAGCTTTCCAACAGGTCGTCGCACGACTCGTTTTCGACATTGGGCGGGGTCTCGGCCATGAAAGTCACACCTTGAAAATAATTCGAACCAAGCGGTTCGATTGCCCTTGATATGGTCCTGTTTACGCGCTATGTCAACGGCCGGATCGAACCGAACGGTTCAGTATTATATTATAACTTTAGAGAAATGTCATGTCCTCGAACGCGCCGACCACTGCCGAAGTCCGTCCCTTTCCCAACGCCAAGGTTGCGCCGGCGACGGAGGCCCCGGAAGTGCCTGTCCAGCCTGTCTCGTCGCCACCGGTAGAGGCTCCGGCCAAGAAGAAGCGTTCGGTGCGTTCCTTCCTGCTGCCGGTCATCGGCGCCGCTTTGCTGGGCGCCGGCGCCTGGTATGGTTACGACTACTGGACCACGGGCCGCTTCATGATCTCCACGGACGATGCCTATGTCCAGGCCGACATGGCGTTCATCTCGCCCAAGATTTCCGGCTATGTCGATCAGGTCAAGGTCAGCGAGAACCAGTTGGTCAAGGCCGGCGATCCGCTGCTCGTCGTCGATGACGGCGATTACAAGATTGCCGTCGCCCAGGCCGAGGCGCAGATCGCCACCTTGAGCAAGACGCTCGACCGTATCGACGCCCAGACCGACGCGGCCCGCGCCTCGCTGCAGCAGGCGCAGGCGCAGAAGGTCGCCGACCAGGCCGCCGCCGACAATGCGGCCAAGGTCGCGGCGCGCGCCTCGCAACTGCTCAAGACCCATGTCGGCACGCAGGCGCAGCTGGACGACGCCCAGACGGCGGTCCAGCAGGCCGATGCCGCCCTTGTCGGCGCCGACGCACAGATCGCCGCCGCGCAGGCCAATATCGGCGTGCTGCAGGCGCAACGCGCGGAATCGGCGAGCACGCTGGCGTCCCTGCAGCTCAGCCATGACAAGGCGCTGCGCGATCTTTCCTTCACCGTGCTCAAGGCGCCTTATGACGGCATCGTCGGCAACCGCTCGGTCGAACAGGGCGACCTTGTCAGCCCCGGCCAGAAGCTCGCCGTCATCGTGCCGATGGACAAGCTCTACATCGTCGCCAACTTCAAGGAGACGCAGCTTGCCCGGCTGGTTCCCGGAGAGAAGGTCAAGATCTCGGTCGATGCGACCGACGGCCAGGACTTCGAGGGAACCGTCTCGTCGCTGGCGCCGGCTTCGGGTGCCGTGTTCTCGCTGCTGCCGCCCGAAAACGCCACCGGCAACTTCACCAAGGTCGTGCAGCGCGTTCCGGTCCGTATCGATGTGCCGGCAGATGTCCTGAAGAGCGGCAAACTGCGCGCCGGCCTGAGCGTCATCGTCGACGTCGACAGCCGTACCGCCCCATCCGGGTCGGCATCAGCGGCAGCGTCGAACTGAGCGGCTGCCGGGGAGCAATGCCATGGCAACCGCAACCCTGACAGCAGGAGCACCGCCGGCGAGGCCGGCTGTGCCTGACACCATTTCGACGCGGCGCGTCATCGCCTTCCTGGCGATGGTGTTCGGCATGTTCATGGCCATCCTCGACATCCAGATCGTCTCCGCCTCGCTGTCGGAAATCCAGGCCGGCCTGAGCGCCAGCTCCGACGAAATCCCGTGGGTGCAGACCGCCTATCTGATCGCCGAAGTGGTGATGATCCCGCTGTCGGGCTTCCTCAGCCGGATGCTGTCGACGCGGGTGCTGTTCACGATCTCGGCGGCGGGCTTCACCGCGGCCAGTGCGCTGGCGGCGACTGCCACCAACATCGACCAGATGATTGTCTACCGCGCCGTCCAGGGCTTCATCGGCGGCGGCATGATACCGAGCGTCTTCGCCGCTGCCTTCACCATCTTCCCGCCCTCGCGCCGCGCCTTCGTCTCGCCGATGATCGGCCTGGTGGCGACGTTGGCGCCGACCATCGGCCCGACTGTCGGCGGCTATATCAGCCATGCCATGTCCTGGCACTGGCTGTTCCTGGTCAATGTCGTGCCCGGCATCCTGGTGACAGCGGCGGCCTGGACGCTGATCGACTTCGATAAGCCCAACCTCAAGCTGTTCAGCAAGTTCGACTGGTGGGGCCTCGCCGGCATGGCGGCTTTCCTGGGCTGCATGGAATATGTGCTCGAGGAAGGCCCCAACAATGACTGGCTGCAGGACCAGGGCGTCTTCATCTGCGCCATCGTCATGACCATCGGCGCGGTGCTGTTCTTCTGGCGGGTGTTCCCCGCCGAGGAGCCGATCGTCGACCTGAAGGCCTTCACCAACATCAACTTCGCCTTCGGCTCGCTGTTCTCCTTCGTCATCGGCATCGGCCTTTACGGCCTGACCTATCTCTACCCGGTGTATCTCGGGCGCATCCGTGGCTACGATTCGATGATGATCGGCGAGGCGCTGTTCGTCAGCGGCCTGGCCATGTTCTTCACCGCGCCGATCTCGGGCATCCTGTCGAACAAGATGGACCCGCGGCTGATGATGATGATCGGCTTCTTCGGCTTCGCCACCGGCACCTGGTGGATGACGCATCTGACCGCCGACTGGGATTTCAACGAGCTGCTCATCCCGCAGATCCTGCGCGGCTGTTCGATGATGCTGTGCATGGTGCCGATCAACAACATCGCGCTCGGCACCTTGCCGCCCGAGCGGCTGAAGAATGCGTCCGGCCTGTTCAATCTCACCCGCAACCTTGGCGGTGCGGTTGGCCTCGCGCTGATCAACACCGTGCTGATCGACCGCAATGCCTTCCACTACGCAAGGCTCTCCGAGCATGTGCAATGGGGCAGTGAAGCCGCGCAGACCAAGCTGCAGAACATGACGCTCAATTTCGAGCAAACCCCCGGCCTGGATGCGACAAGTGCTGCCATCTCCAAGCTGTCGGGCATGGTCCAGCAGCAGGCGGCGCTGCTGTCATTCATGGATGTGTTCTTCATGCTGACGGTGCTGTTTGCGACGCTTGGCCTGTTCACCATGTTGATCCGCAAGCCGGCCGCGGCGGCGGGTGGAGGTGGTGGCGGCGGCCATTGATACCGGAGCAATTCCAGGAAAAGTGTAAGGCGGTTTTCCGTCAGGAATTGCGACAAGACAGAGATACGTGGGCAGCTGTTTCGGGAAGCTCCTCCAGTCCACGCCCGAAAAAGCTCTGACCGCGCAAAAAACTCCGGGCCGCAAGCCCGGAGTTTTTCATATCCAGTTGGAATTTGTCAGGCTGTGGCGGGCTTGAAGGTCAGCGCGACGCCGTTGATGCAGTGGCGCAGGCCGGTCGGCGCTGGACCGTCGTCGAAGACGTGGCCGAGATGGCCGCCGCAGCGGCGGCAATGCGCCTCGGTGCGCGTCATGCCGAGCGAGCGGTCCACGGTCGTGCCGATAGCCTTGGGGATCTCTTGCCAGAAGCTCGGCCAGCCGGTGCCGGAATCGAATTTCGTCTCCGACGAATAGACCGGCAGGTCGCAGCCGGCACAGGCGAAGATGCCCTTACGGTGTTCGTTGAGCAGCGGGCTGGTGCCGGGATACTCCGTGCCTTCCTTGCGCAGCACGTCGAAGGCGGCCGGCGACAGGATGGCTTTCCACTCGGCGTCGGTCTTGGTGACTTCGAATTTTTCGGCGGCCTGTGCTGCCTGCGGATCGCCCATGCGCAGCATCGTTGCTGCGGCCCCGACGACGCCGATGGCGGCGGCACCGCTCAAAAGAAAGTCGCGACGGTTCATGACCGGTTCCTCCTGATGTCCTTTTGCCAAACTATACCGCCGCGCGGAAATCAAAAGCCGGTGACGGTAGCCCCCTCGAACGAACACTCCGCGCCCTCCCACATCCGAATATGGGCGGCGCGGAGTGCGCGGGTCAATTGCGGATCACGGGAGCGGGATCGTGCAATCGACGGAGGGCCCTTGCTGCCAGTTCGCCGGCAGCAATCCCCTTGTTACATCTTGGGCAAAAGAACCTTGTCGATGACGTGGATGACGCCATTGGACTGTTCGACATCGGCGACCGTCACATCGGCGACATTGCCGTTCTCGTCGGTGACGGTGACCTTGCCGCCGTCGGCCTTGAGCGACAGCTCGCAGCCGCCGACCGTCTTGACCTTGTGGGCGCCGCCGTCAGCCTTGGCCATCGCGGCGACATCCGCCCCCATCGCCTTGGCGCCGATGACATGGCAGGTCAGGATCTTGGTGAGCTTGTCCTTGTTTTCAGGCTTGAGCAGCGTCTCGACCGTCCCGGCCGGAAGAGCCGCGAAGGCTTCGTTGGTCGGAGCGAACACGGTGAACGGACCGGCGCCCTGCAGCGTTTCGACAAGGCCGGCGGCCTTCACGGCGGCGACCAGCGTGGTGTGGTCCTTCGAGTTCACGGCGTTCTCGACGATGTTTTTGTTAGCATACATCGCGGCGCCGCCAACCATCGGGTTTTCGGCATAGGCAGCGGTGGCAAGGGCCGAAACGGCGATCGTACCGGCGAGCAAAAGGGTGGCGTATCTACGCATGATGTCAAACTCCTCGGGTTCTCTTCCCATTTTTGGGGACGCGAGGAGATACGGAACAGAAGTGCGGGAGTTTCAGAAATATTCTTATTTTTTATTTTGCCCGGGATGCCGAAGAGATTTTGCCACGCAACCGCTTGCCGGCTACCATGCTGTCTACGGGCGTGGAAGGTGGGAGATACACTTCAGGTACTCTATTTTGAGTCTGGCGACGCCAAGAGCCGGTCAGATGCTCTTCAGGTCGCCGGCGGCGACCACCGGTCCGGTCGGCTGTCCGGTCGGCGAACCGCCTGACGGCTCGAGGCTGACTGCAAGCACCGCGCCCTGGGCAAGCTTCTGCTGGGCCGCCGGCGAGACGACGATGTGCGCCGTAGCACCGGTCGGAATGACGCCCATCGAGACCGGCGGGTTCTTGCCCTCGATCATCCAC
>NZ_RZTB01000210.1:0-4685 GCF_003997735.1 Mesorhizobium sp. M7A.F.Ca.MR.148.00.0.0
CTTTTTTACGGTCGACACTGCAGGGCGAGACCTCATGAAGCCGATTGTCGAGAGGGCGGGGCTCTCTTCCGGCGGACCAAGAAGGTGAACTGGCCAGCTGGCCCCGCGCCTGAGATGGAGTGCTCAGAAGCGCTTTGAATCGGGACGGGCTTTGGTATTGTGGGTGGAATGCTTCAGCCAGACTATTTGCCAGCATCGTCTCCCGGACGTCATGTCTGAGCTTCGTGTCAGCGCAAGGCGAACACGCGGCTCCTAGATGCCGACACGATGGCTGGTTCAGCCATACTGCGACAGTTGCCTGTTTTTTCGGTTCCTTTGCTGTTCGCGCGCTAACCGCAACGCTCCATACTAGTCTCGCGTGCCTGTCCCCGTGGGGCGGGCAACAGAAAGCGATTAGGCCCGCTGAAAGAGGCGGACCGCATCCGAAGGACCGTAAACAAGAGAAGGACCCTGAAGCGAGAGCGAAGGTTGCGGCAGGCCGGCGGGCCTAAAAGGGAATGCCGACCACCCCACGTCCCAGGAAAAGCTGACAAAAACGCAGCGTCCGACTGTCCAATAGGATGCGCCCGCGCGAGGGCGAGCTAAATGGCAGGGGCTGCCGGGGGACCTAAGAAAAGCGTGGGTTCACAAGCATCCGGCGCGCGCCATCAGGCCGCCAGCTACTTGGAGGGCGGGTGCATCAGCCCTGTTTGTCGGGCCGAACCAGATCCATGTGGCTGACGCCGAGGGCCAATGCCAGTTCATAGATCGTGATAATTGTCGGATTTCTTCGGCCTTTCTCCAAGCCGCTGATGTACTGCTGACTGAACCCGGAAATCTCCGCAAGCTGCTCCTGCGTCAGGCGCTTCCTTTGCCTGATCCTCTGCACATTCCGTCCGACCAACTTGCGCATATCCATGCACGCAAGCCAGCGGATCAGGCGGCTTGAGTTTATCAACTATAATATGTAATCCACATTTAGCAGGCACAGGGCTTCGCGGGTCCATTGGCCGGAGATAGAATTAGCGATGTTGCAGCCCAGATCGAACACGCCGTTCGCCGACGAGGTCCCCTGGTCGGACCGCATTACAGCCTACGACAAGGACCACTTTACAACCTATATGAGGCTCCTGGACGCCTCGGCAGACAACGCCACTGAAGAGGAAATGGCCAAAGTGATCCTCGGCATTGATCCGGCACGCGAACCTGAGCGCGCACGCAACGTTCTTCGCAGTCATCTCGACCGTGCAAACTGGGTGGTGACGAGCGGCTACAAGGATTTGTTCGCCAGTTGACGAAATGGGCCGTGCGGTCGCTTCGCTTCAAGCAACGAAGTCGCGTAACACCATGCATCGACGTATCACCACAGCGCGGATGCCCAGCACTTCGCTGTCTCATCATTTTGTCCTCCGCTCGCCAATGGCTGCTTCCCAGGAATGGGTGCGGCGGCGAATCATGACAGGAACGGGTCCGCCGTCTGAGCCGCACCGCATCCGAAGGGCCGGATGGACAACCTACTGAAAGCTCACAGCTGGCTAAGGGTTGCGGGACGCCGCGGCGGACCTAGAAGGATGCGGCGCCACCTGCTGGGAAAGGCACAAATAGAGCGAATTGCGAGAGTCTAACGACGCGCTAGGAGGCGCAGCGGAATGGTCGAGACGCCAGAGCCAAGAAAAGCGGGGCTCGACCCACCGGCACACGGCACGCGCGGTGATGGGCGCGGGCGCCCACTACGTGCGCAGGCTCAATAGAATCTCACACGGATCAGCATCGAGGGCCGCAGTTACGTCGAGAAACTCAATGATATCGAGACGCCGCTCGCCACCCTCATATTTCGCCACGAAAGATTGCGGACGACCAAGCTTCTCAGCCACCTGCGCCTGCGTCAGCCCTTTGACATTGCGCAGTGAGATCAACTGGGCCAGAAACCGCTGGTGGCGGGGAGATCGAAGAGATTTGGGCATTTAGGTGAACCGGTCAGGTAGAGACCGGCTCAGCGACTAATCCCCGTTTCGGATTATCCCATTTTGGGATATTCTGCCTTGGATCCAGCGATCAACATGCGAGGTTCGCGGCAGACATGAATCGATCAACGGGAACAGATAGGACTCAAAGCTCAACACTGCTCGACGAAGTCCCTTGGTCTGACCGTCTTACCGCCTACGACAGGGCGCACTTTACCATCTATATGAGGCTCCTGGACGCCTCAGCCGATGAGGCGCCCGAAGAGGAAATGGCCCAACTGATCCTCGGCATTGATCCGGCACTTGAACCGGAGCGCGCCAGGAAGGCGCTTCGTAGTCATCTCGACCGTGCGAACTGGATGGTGACGAGCGGCTACAAGGAATTGTTCGCCAGCTGACAAATTCGCAGTGCTCGGTCATAGAAGCAGGCAGTTCCTGTGCCATTGGTCAGGCTGATCGGGGCCTGCACCATAGACGCGCCGGCAAAATGGACCCGGTGGCGAGCACAATTCAGTTCCCAGGAAATCGGGTTTTGGCAATTGTCCGAGCGTCTGACGTGATAGAAGGTTCCGCTCTGTCTGGATGGGTATTAGCCCGGAGCAGCACTCCATATCGTACCGGCGCTCGACGAAGGGTCCACCTCTTCGCTTTCAAGCCGCATAACCGATAGCCATCGCCCTAAGTCAAGGGTTAGAGATTACCGGCAGGCAGGTATGCAAGCGGGCCATCCTCGGAAACTATATAACCGCACGACTAGCTCGTCAGCGACGAAACACCCGCTCGAGCACCCATAGACTATGATCACCGGCGCGGACTGGAAGAATACGGCTGCATCGCCCGAGCCGGCGGAACAGAAGATCTCGGCATCCAGTCAACGCTCGATACAAAGCGCGCGATCGAATGGCCCGAGCACAAGGGGATCAAAAAGCTTCTCAGAGAATTGAGGACCCTTCGGACCCCAAAAGGGCTATAGCCTGATTTTGGGTTCGCACGCCTAGCTTCTTCTTGGCATTGTCCAAATGAAAAGCGATCGTGCGTGGCTTGATACCCAAGATGCGGCCGGTCACCCAGGCTGAATTACCCCGCGCTGCCCACCTCAGGCACTCATATTCGCGGGATGTCAGCGAAATCCCATCCACTGTTCGATCGCTCGGCAATTTGCGGCGAACGCAACGATGAAAGCAGGCCGCCATCAGTTGAAGAGCTTGTTCGTACCGCTCAGCGACCCGAAGAAATACTGGACGAGGCTCATCGGCGGCAAAAGTAACCGCAGCGATGCGGCCGCGGAGATCGACAATTGGGATCGTCAAACCGCAGCAGATGCTGAATTGAGCCGCCTCATCGAATAGCTGCTGTTGAGCCGGCGACATTTTATCGCCTCCCAAATTCGATCCCCAGTGAAACGGGCAGCCGCCATTTCGAGCACGCAAGACCACAGGATCGAGTTTCTCATACTGATTTTCCAGATACTGTCTGGTCCAGCGGGTTGGATAGTTCGAAATTAACCTCGGTTTGCCGGAAGGCCGTGCTGGCAAGGAGAGGTAGGCAAAGAAGACTAGGTCAAGTCGTCCGGCCGCCTCAGCCATGGCATCCCGGAAATCTGCCTCATCGATACTCTGTGACAGTCTTTCAAGGAATGTCTCGAAAACAAGTGGCATGTCCCTCGTCATCGTCGCGCTCGATTCTTCCTCTTTCTGCACGCCTTCCGGCTGCGTCGTGTATGTCCGACAAACGCGATTGAATTCGCGGGCGTCGCTGGGCTGACCGGGCTCCAGAATGCTGCCATGCATTAAGTCATGACCGCCCCTGCACCGACCAAATCAGGAGAAATCATCCTGCGCTGACCAAAAGCCATCATTGACCCCAGCTTTTGCAGGAATTTGGGTCGGCATTAGCATAACAATTCGGATAGCCGCTCATCCCCCACCCGGGGCGCCGTGATCCGCAAAGAAGTGTTACGATGCTTTCTTTTCTTTGATAGGAAATCGTCTCAACAATATTAAAATGCCTTTCCTTGTGAACGGGGTAGCGTGTGAGTATCGTCCTTTTATATACCTGACGTGATAAAATTCACCGCAATGATTATTCTGCTCTTTGTGATGTGAAGGAAGATAATCTTCGGCATTGCCGCACTTTGGAACCGGCGACCGTGGCCCGCTGCAATGATGTAAAGGGCACGTCTAAGCTCAATCTGCATCGGAACGTGCAGATGACCTTTACCAGACCCTCGATTCCGCACGGGCCATAATGATAATGATTACGTGGGTCAAAAAGGGCGCCCTGCCGGCGGGGAGGAACACCCGCAGGGCGCGCCGCACAGAGGTCCTGGTCGTTGGGCAACAGGACAGCGGCGGCAGAACTGATTCGGTTACAAATCGTGACTGAAATAGCCCGGAGCATGCTCAAGATCAGATATCTGGAATTCAACAGTTATGGGTCTGCTCGGCGCAGTAGCGCGCAGGGACCTGCCTGCCTCCGGACTCGCTCCTTCGCGATCGCAAAATCATACGGCCCCCTCGGCCTTCAGCGCGCGATAGGTGGTATCGACCGACTTTACCGTCGCGTCGACAATGATGTCGATCTCTTTACGGGTAATGATCAGGGGGGGGGCATAACCGAGGATGTCGCCATGCGGCATGGCCCGTCCGATGACGCCATTCTCAAACAGAGCAGCTGCAGTGCGCACCCCGACCTGAAGGTCGGGTTCGAATGGTATCCTTTGTTTTGGGTCCCGCATCATCT
>NZ_RZTB01000211.1:0-4678 GCF_003997735.1 Mesorhizobium sp. M7A.F.Ca.MR.148.00.0.0
ATGACAGCGCCCCTCTCCCCGTCACTATACGGGGAGAGGATGCCGGCAGGCAGGTCAGGGGCGGCGCCGAATTTCCGCCAGGGAAGACTCGGAAAACGCACTCCTCGCTCCATCTATCTATTCTTCCCCCGTAGGGCAACGATGGCCGCCGCCGTTTCCTCGATCGAGCGGCGGCTGACGTCGATCATCGGCCAGCCATGGCGCGTGCAGATCTTGCGGGCATAGGCGAGCTCTTCGCCGATTGCGGCGCGGTCGACATAATCCGATGCCTCATACGAGCCGCTGTTGCCGAGGATGCGGTTTTGCCGGACATGCGAGATGCGTTCGGCGGTGGCGATCAGCCCGACGATGAGCGGCTTGCTGGCGGCAACCAGGCTTTCCGGCACCGGCACGCCGAGCACGATCGGGATGTTGGCGGTCTTGATGCCGCGGTTGGCGAGATAGATGCTGGTCGGCGTCTTCGACGTGCGAGAAATGCCGATCAGCACCACATCGGCATCGTCCATGTTGAGCGGCAACTGGCCGTCATCATGGTCCATGGTGAAATTGAGCGCGTCGATGCGGCGGAAATATTCGGCGTCGAGGACATGCTGGGCGCCGACGCGGCGGCCGGCCGGGGTGCCGAGATAGGACTGGAACACGGTCAGCACCGGCTCCAGCACCGATACACAGGGCAGGCCCATGGCCGCGCAGCGCTCGTCGATGCCACGCGCCAGCTTTTGGTCGACGACCGTATAGAGGATGATGCCCGGCTCCTCCTCGATGTCCTCGAACACCTTCGCCACCTGCTTTTCGGTGCGGATAAGCGGATAGATATGCTCGATGGCGCGCGCATCCTTGTACTGCGCCGAAGCCGCCCGGCCGGCGGCGAGCAGCGTTTCGCCGGTCGCGTCGGAAATCAGGTGCAGGTGGAAGAAGCTCTGGGGTTTGTTCACAGGGGGTCACCTGGGGCTGTGGGCTTCTGTGGATAAAGCGGGATGAAAAGACGGGCCTGTCGGAGGCGACTGTATCAGATGGCAGTTTGTCCACAATTCGATGCGCTGTCAGCTTCGTCGGGTGACTGGGGACAAGTTTGGGGACGGCTTTTTTCGACTACGGGCCGTCCACAGGACCTGCCTTTCACCACTGTGCCTAACACTTTGACTCGATTGACCGATTCCGAGCTATCCCCAGAACCTTACATCCGGGAAAAAGAAGCACGCGACAATATGTTGGCTGGTGTTTTCCGGGGCAAAGCGGGACAGGTGACAACCACCAGAACCAACAGACTCTTAGAATCAGAAGAATCTTAGATATAAGAATCTTTGATTATAGAAGAGGCTGGGAGAAGCGAGCGCCCGATGCCCCAGAACCGGATCATGCTGGATGTCCTGAAGGGCAAGGCTCATTTTCCGCCTCCGCTCTGGATGATGCGTCAGGCCGGACGCTATCTGCCGGAGTATCGGGAGACACGCAAACGCGCGGGCTCGTTCCTGGACCTCTGCTATGATCCCGACCTTGCGGTCGAAGTGACCTTGCAGCCGATCGAGCGTTTTGGTTTCGATGCCTCGATCCTGTTTTCCGATATCCTTGTGGTTCCGCATGCGCTTGGCCGTGACGTCCGCTTCGAAGAGGGCAGAGGGCCGCTGCTGACGCCGATCACCGCGCCGGAGATTTTGGCTCTGGAAGGCAAGGTGTTTCACGTGAATCTCGAACCGGTCTACGAGACGGTTCGCCGGTTGCGGGCCAAACTGCCCGAAGAGACAACCCTGATAGGCTTCTGCGGCGCGCCGTGGACGGTGGCGACCTACATGATCGCCGGTCATGGCACGCCCGACCAGGCGCCGGCGCGGCTTTTTGCCTATCGCGAACCGGTGGCCTTTCAACGATTGCTGAAGGTGCTTGCCGAACATTCGGCCGCCTATCTCATCCGCCAGATCGAGGCGGGTGCGGATGTGGTGCAGATATTCGATTCCTGGTCCGGCGTGCTGGACGATGAGAGTTTCGACCTGTTCTGCGTTCAGCCGATGGCCGAGATCGTTGGCCGGGTGCGGGCGGTTCATCCCGATGTCCCGATCATCGGTTTTCCCAAGGGTGCCGGTTCGCGCTACCGGACATATCGACAGAAGACCGGCGTGACGGCGCTGGGGATCGACTGGACGGTACCCCTGATCGCGGCGAAGGAATTGCAGCGCTCGGGTGCGGTTCAGGGCAATCTCGATCCCTTGCGGCTCGTGGCTGGCGGCAAGGCGCTATCCGACGGCGTCGAGGCGATCCTGGGAGCGCTGGGAGACGGACCGCTGATCTTCAATCTCGGTCATGGCATCACGCCGGAGACGCCGATCGCCCATGTCGAGGCGATGGTGAAACAGGTGCGGAGCGCGACACGCTGATGGCTGAGATGAAAAACACGAACAGCACCGGTCAGGCGATGATGCGGATGATGTCAGGTATCGCGGTGCTGGTCGTTCTCACCGCGCTTTTGTATTTCGCGGCACCCGACAGCTTCTATCTCTGGGCAAAGGGGATCCATATCCTCGCCGTCATCTCATGGATGGCGGGCATGCTCTATCTGCCGCGGCTGCTGGTCTATCATGCCGATGCCGAGAAGGGCTCGGTGCAATCGGAGACCTTCAAGGTGATGGAGCGGCGCCTGCTGCGCGGCATCATCAACCCGGCGATGATCGTGACCTGGGTGTTCGGCCTGTGGCTCGCCTGGAAGGGTTTTGGTTTCCAGGGCGGCTGGCTGCATGCCAAGATCGGTGCGGTGCTTTTGCTGTCCGCCATGCATGGCTATCTCTCGGGCGCGGTGCGCAAATTCGCCGAGGACCGCAACGAAAAACCCGCCAGGCACTGGCGGATGGTCAACGAGATCCCCACATTGCTGATGATCGCAATCGTCATCCTGGTGGTGGTCAAACCGTTCTGATGGTTCGACTGATGCCTTCAAGCGTTGGCGCTGCCCCTCACCTGCCTGCCGGCATCCTCTCTCCGTATAGGGACGGGGAGAGGGGCGCTGTCATTGATGGTTTCGCCAATCATCAGCGTGGCTGGAAACAGCGCCAGCGCTGAAGCTGCCCCTTTCTCCCCGTCTCTATACGGGGAGAAATGTCCGGCAGGACAATGAGGGGCGGCGCCGACATCTCCGATTGACCGCTTCCCAGTCGACTGTGACTTGTAATTGCCGCTGTTAAAACGCAGCTTGCTCTTTCACCCGACCGACGATAAAAGACGGGTCTTCCTTCCCGTCATGCGCCGCCCCTCGTTGTTTTCGGCCGCGCCCGGCATTTGTCGCATCCCGCCGATATTTTCCCAAAGCCTACCCAGACTCCATCTATTCAAGGTCCGTCTATGCAAGAAATGAAACTCGCCGAGTTCAAGAACAAGAAACCGCCAGAGCTGATCGCTTATGCCGAATCGCTCGAGGTCGAAAACGCCAGCGTCATGCGCAAGCAGGAGCTGATGTTTGCGATCCTGAAGAAGCTGGCCGCCCAGGAGATCGAGATCATCGGTGATGGCGTGGTCGAGGTGCTGCAGGACGGTTTCGGCTTCCTGCGCTCCGCCAATGCCAATTATCTGCCAGGTCCCGACGACATCTATATTTCGCCGTCGCAGATCCGGCGCTTTTCGCTGAAGACCGGCGATACGGTCGAAGGGCCGATCCGCAGCCCGAAAGAGGGCGAGCGCTATTTCGCGCTGCTCAAGGTCAACACCATCAATTTCGACGATCCCGAAAAGATCCGTCACAAGATCCACTTCGACAATCTGACGCCGCTCTATCCGACCAAGCGGCTGAAGATGGAGATCGAGAATGCGACCACCAAGGACATCTCGCCGCGTGTGATCGACCTGGTCGCGCCGATCGGCAAGGGGCAGCGCGCTCTGATCAACGCGCAGCCGCGTACGGGCAAGACGGTTCTGATGCAGAACATCGCCCACTCGATCACCGCCAACCATCCGGAATGCTATCTGATCGTGCTGCTGATCGACGAGCGGCCGGAAGAAGTGACCGACATGCAGCGCTCGGTGAAGGGCGAGGTGATCTCCTCGACCTTCGATGAGCCGGCGGTGCGCCACGTGCAGGTCGCCGAAATGGTCATCGAGAAGGCCAAGCGCCTGGTCGAGCATGGCCGCGACGTCGTCATCCTACTCGATTCGATCACTCGTCTCGGCCGCGCCTACAACACCGTCGTGCCGTCATCCGGCAAGGTGCTGACCGGCGGCGTCGACGCCAACGCCCTGCAGCGGCCGAAGCGCTTCTTCGGCGCTGCCCGCAACATCGAGGAAGGCGGCTCGCTGACCATCATCGCCACCGCGCTGATCGATACCGGCAGCCGCATGGACGAAGTCATCTTCGAAGAGTTCAAGGGCACCGGCAACTGCGAAATCCAGCTCGACCGCAAGGTGGCCGACAAGCGCATCTATCCGGCCATGGACATCTTGAAGTCCGGCACCCGCAAGGAAGACCTGCTGGTTTCCAAGCAGGATCTGCAGAAGATCTTCGTGCTGCGCCGCATCCTGGCGCCGATGGGAACCACCGACGCAATCGAGTTCCTGATCGACAAGCTGAAGCAGACCAAGACCAATGCGGATTTCTTCGATTCGATGAACACGTAACTGGCGAGGGCCAACGGGCAACTGCTTGCGCTGCCCCTCATCCGCCTGCCGGCACCTTCTCCCCATATAGTGACGGGGAGAA
>NZ_RZTB01000212.1:0-4671 GCF_003997735.1 Mesorhizobium sp. M7A.F.Ca.MR.148.00.0.0
ATGGCGAAGCAAGGAGCGGAGCGACGCAGCGCAGACCATAGGATCCATGCCGTGATCTATCCGTGTTGCAACGGTGCAGATTCGGCTCCGCTGCGCCTTTCGACTGAGGTCGCGGCATGGATCCTCGGGTCAAGCCCGAGGATGACGAAGGTCTGGCTAACGATGGCTAATTGTGAGCGCTTGCGCTGAGATACCCCGCCAGCGCCACCGCATTGTTATGCGCTTCATCATGCGCGCCATAGAGCAGCGTCACCTTGCCGTGGCTGATCAAACCTCGCAATTCACTCACCGCCTCGCCGTTCCCGTCCAGCTCAGCACGATACCGCTCCTGAAACTCCGGCCAGCGCGCCGGCGCATGGCCGAACCACTTTCGCAGGTCGTCGCTCGGTGCGATGTCCTTCAACCACAGCGTCAGCGCAGCGTCTTCCTTGCTGACACCGCGCGGCCAGATGCGGTCGACCAGAACCCGCTGCCCGTCATCGGGCGCGGGTGGCTCGTAGATACGCTTGACCGCCAGGTCGAAGGCCATCGCACCCTCCGTACGGTCAAGCCCATTCGCCCTTGCGCATGACGGGCACGCGGGCGCCGTCCTTGTGGACACCGTCGATGTCGATCTTGTCCGAACCGATCATCCAGTCGATGTGGATGAAGCTCTTGTTGCCGCCGCGCGCCGCGATCTCGTCCTGGCTGAGCGAGGCGCCGTCGACGAAGCACTTCGAATAGCACTGGCCGAGCGCGATATGGCAGGCGGCGTTCTCGTCGAACAGCGTGTTGAAGAACAACAGCCCGCTTGCCGAGATCGGCGAGGAATGCGGCACCAGCGCCACTTCGCCGAGGCGGCGCGCGCCCTCATCTGTATCGAGCACCTTCTTCAGCACATCCTCGCCCTTCGATGCCTTGGCCTCGACGATCCTGCCTTCTTCGAAACGCACCGAAATGTCGTCGATCAGCGTGCCCTGGTAGGACAGCGGCTTGGTCGAGGAGACATGACCCTCGACCCGCCTTGCATGCGGCGTGGTGAAGACCTCCTCGGTCGGGATGTTGGGATTGCAGGTGATGCCGTTCTTGGCGGTCGAGGCGCCGCCCATCCATTCATGGCCGTCCGCGAGCCCAACGGTCAGGTCGGTGCCCGGTCCGGTGAAGTGCAGCGCGTGGAAATTATGGCCATTGAGCCATTCGGTGCGGCTGCGCAGCGCCGCGTTGTGCGCCTTCCAATTGCCGATCGGGTCCTCCACATCGACCCGCGACGCGGCGAAGATGGCGTCGGCGAGCTTCACGACCGCGACATCGTCGGCATCGTCAGGAAAAACCTGCCTGGCCCAGGCGAGGTCCGGATAGGCGACGATGTTCCAGTTGATGTCGAAGCCGGTGATCTTTTCCAGCGCCGGCTGGTAAGCCATCGAATTGGCCTTGTTGGCACGTGCCACTTTTGCCGGATCCTGTGTGGAGAGCAGCGACGGATCCTCGCCGCGCACGGCAAGCCTGGCCGCATTGTTGGAAAAGGCGTTCGCCATGCCTTCATAGAGCCAGCCGGCGGCGCGGTCGAAGCTCGCATCGGCACCGAAGCGGTAGCGGGCCAGCGTCATCTCGTCGTCGTTGAAGATCGGCGTCACCAGCCCGGCGCCGGCCTTGTAGGCGTGCTCGACGATCCGCCTGGTCAACGGCAGTGCCGCGATCGACGAAGTCAGCACCAGATCCTGCCCCGGCTGCAATTGCAGTCCGACCTTGATGGCGACTTCCGCCAGCCTGTCGAGCTTCACCGGGTCGATCGATGCGGAAACGCCGCGCGAATGTGTGGTCATGATCCTGCCTGTCGTAGTTTGATGTCCGACTCTACATAGCTCGGTGCCTCCGTCCTTTCCACCGCGATCGCGCCGGCGGGTTCAGCGTTTACCGACCCGAACCGCGCCATGGTTGCCTCGATCTCTTCCCTGATCCAGAGCTTGAAATCCCGGACCTTGCGGCTTTCCGCCTTGACGGACGAGGTCACCAGCCAATAGCCGAGCCCGCTCTGGGCGCGGATTCCGAAAGGCGCCACCAGCCGCCCGTCGGCCAGCGCGTCGGCGGCGAGCAGTTGCCAGCCCAGCATCACGCCATGACCGGCAATCGCCGATTCCAGGCACAGCATCGGGTCGGTGAAACGCGCACCTTTCAGGAAGGTGACAGGGGGCACGCCGGCCGTCTCGAACCAGCTTTCCCAGTTGATCATCGCCCGCTCGTCGGTGATCGCGCAGGTCTGGGCAAGGTCCTCGATCGACTTCAGTTTTTGGGCGATCGCCGGCGCGCAGACCGGGAAGACCTCCTGCGCCAAGAGCAGTTCCGCCCGCCCGCCAGGCCATTTGCCGTCGCCAAGCCGGATGGAGATGTCGATGTCCGAGTGATCGAGATTGGCCAGCCGCACCGAAGCGTCGATGCGCAGCAGCACGTTGGGATGCCGGTCGAAGTGGCGAGATAGCCTGGGCAACAGCCACTTCGAGGCAAAGGCCGGCGCCACCGAAACCACCAATGTGCATTGCGTAGCCTCGTCGGCCAGCGCCACGGCCTGGGCAAGCTCACGAAATCCAGCACCGAGGCGGGTCGCGAAAACGGCGCCGAATTCGGTCGGCACCAGACCGCTCGCCGTTCGCTCGAACAGCGCTTGGCCGAGCTGTTTTTCGGTACGGCTGATCTGCTGGCTGACGGCGCTGACGGAAACGTTGAGCTCACCGGCCGCCGCCGCCAGCGATCTGAGACGGGCAACGGTTTCGACGGCGCGGAGGCCGTTGAGATGGACGCGATTGAGCATGGCCATTGAGTTTTTCTAAACTGATCCGGCTGAAATCTCAATTGAAAGGCATATCGAAACGGCAGATTTTGTCGGGAGAGACAGACCTGTGGAGCCGGAAATGCTGGGGATTTTGTCGTCGTCGCTGAAGGTCTTTTTCACTGCGAGCAGGCCGTATGAGCCGCGCCCGGACGGCGAGGCGCAGAGATGGCTGATCGATCCGCTTTCGCATCCGGTGCTGAACACCATGTCGGAGCGCGAACTGGGCGATGTGCCGTTCAGGCTGACGGCACGGCGGACGGTGCACGAGACGGCTCCGCTACGCGCCGGTTGCCGCTGCTGAGCAGGCGCCAAGCGTTCGGCTTGGGGAAAGTCGAGGCGAGCACCGCGTCCCGCGCACGCACTGGCCCAACAGATGGCGATTGTTTCAGCGACCCCTGCACTTATTGTGCAGTGCAATGACATCGGCCACCTCGACAGCGCTGCGTTTCGCCCTCGCCGGCATGATGGCCATGGCTGTCGCCATGGGCATCGGCCGTTTCGTCTACACGCCGATCCTGCCCGGCATGATGCAGGAACTGCATCTGTCGCCGGCCGATGCCGGCTGGATCGCCTCGGCCAACTATCTCGGCTACCTCGTCGGCGCGTTGGCAGCGGCGGGCGGCTGGGCGCATGGGCGCGAGCGCCTGCTGATGCTGGCGGGGCTTGGCGCCAGTGCGGTCCTTGCCGCGCTGATGGGGCTGACCGAAGCGATGGCGGCCTTTCTCGCCATCCGCTTTCTGGCCGGTCTGGCCAGCGCCTTCGTCATGGTGTTCATGGCCAGCGTCGTTTTCAGCCATATCGCGGCTGCCTGTCGCAACGACCTGCAGGCCTGGCATTTCGGCGGCGTCGGGCTCGGCATAGCGGCATCGGCGGCGATGATGGCGGTGCTGGTCGCCGAGCATTCGGGCTGGGCGGCAGGTTGGCTGTGGTCGGCGGCGATTTCGGCCTGCGGTTTCGTCCTCGTCGCTCTGTTGGTCAATGAGGGTCCGCTCGGCAACGGCGAAGTCCCCCGCGAGCCGGCACTGCGGATGGACCGGTCGTTGGTCAAGGTCATCATCGCCTACGGCCTGTTCGGCTTTGGCTATGTGGTGACGGCGACATTCCTGGTCGCCATCGTCCGGCAAGGCGGCGGCAGCCGCATCTTCGAGGCCATGGTGTGGATGGTCGCCGGTCTTGCGGGCTTTCCCTCGGTCTGGTTCTGGCAGAAGATCGCGGCGCGGACCGGCCTCTATGCCGCCTATGCGCTGGCGTGCTTCATCGAAGTTGCCGGCGTCACCGCCAGCGTCGCCATCGGCGGCGCCACCGGGCCGCTGCTTGCCGGCGTGCTGCTCGGCGGCACCTTCATTGCCATCACCGCCTTTGGCCTGCAGGCCGCCCGGCAGCAGGCGCCAAGCGCGCCGCGCCGGATATTCGCCCTGATGACGGCTGCGTTCGGCCTTGGCCAGATCATCGGGCCGGTCGCCGCCGGGTTTCTGGCGCAAATGTCCGGCGATTTCTTCCTCGCCTCGATCACCGCCGCAACCGTGCTGGTCGTCTCCGGCGCCATCACATGGTCGGCTGCGCCAAAATCGCCATGATTGTGAGCTTGCTGTGCCGGGCATCGGGCACAGGCATTTTCTTTCCCACTAATGTGTGACTTTATGCCCGCTGCCGTCAGCTGATTTGCGCCTAGATCGAGGAATTCGCCACAGTGTTCGTATCCTTCGCCATCACATTGTCGGCTGCGCCAAAATCGCCATGATTGTGGGCTTGCTGTGCCGGGCATCGGGCACGGGCATTTTCTTTCCCACTAATGTGTGACTTTATGCCCGCCGTAGTCAGCTGATTTGCGCCCAGATCGAGGAATTCGCCACAGTGTTCGTATC
>NZ_RZTB01000213.1:0-1521 GCF_003997735.1 Mesorhizobium sp. M7A.F.Ca.MR.148.00.0.0
GGGCCACACCATCCTGATCAACGAATGTGGTCGCCTGATCTAAGACCCCATGCTTGATGGCGTTAGCAGCCTCTCCCAACATGCTATTGTAAAGCTCTGTGTGAGGTGCAGAAGCTCGCAATGCATCTCTTATCTTCGCGCGAGTTGCGACCAGCACCTGCTGAGACGTGGGAACGGCTGGAAGTGCAAGGTGCGGGATCAACCGGCGCACAGCGGCGATATCCGTAAAGTGGTACAGAAAGAGCGAAGCGTTCATCGCGCTTCTCAAAGCTTCAAGGCAGGCAAACTCGTAGTCCCCTTGCTCAGCGAGCACCTTCTCCAACTGATCTTCGGCGGAAACAAATAGCTTGTACGAACGCAATACAAGCGCCTCCCAGTGCTGTACGTGCGGCAGCTGACCCATTGCTGTTCTCCCAAGGCGTATCATTCACCTAATACACCAGCCGCTTGATCAAACCAATTGGCGCTGAAGTCCCTGGTCCCGCCAATAGGGCAAGCACCCTTGTCCATAGTGCATTTACCGAGTGAGGGCTGCACGGCCCGGGAATATTTGGTAGAAATTTCTGAGCGGGTGATCCGATAACAAGCACGCGCGCCGACCCCCCGTGCCCCTTCGCTTCCACCTTCGAGCGGCCCCTATCGATTGTCGGCGATGAGTTAGAGGGTTGTACGCAAGGGTATGGTCTAGCGGACAGGGTCGATGAATGCTCGAAAGGGTGTACGTTAGGATTGACTTCGGTCAACGGACATGTCAGTCAACGGACATAACCCTTACGAACAGGAGCCGCCGCCGTGTCCAAGACCATCCTATATGCCCGCGTGTCGACTGCCGACCAGACCTTGAGCCATCAGCGGACGCAGGCTGAGGCGGCAGGGTTCAAGATCGATAAGGTCATTGCTGACGAGGGAGTGTCTGGCGTCTCGACCAAGCTGGCAGAGCGCCCAGAGGGCAAGCGGCTGTTCGACATCCTCCGCCCCGGTGACACGCTCGTGGTGCGCTGGGTCGACCGGCTGGGGCGCGACTATCAGGACGTGTCGGACAGCATTCGGCACTTCATGCGGGATGGCGTTATCATCAAGACCGTAATCAACGGCATGGTGTTCGATGGGGCGACCAAGGACCCGATACAGCAGGCCGTGAGGGACGCGCTGATAGCGTTTATGGCGGCAACGGCAGAGGCACAGGCGGTTGCCACCAAAGAGGCCCAGAAGGCCGGCATTGAGGCGGCAAGGGCTGACCCCAAGACCTACCGTGGCAGGAAGCCGAGCTACGACCGTGGCGGGTTTGATCAGGTGGCCCGGCTGTTGGACAATGGGGCGGGAGCGTCTGCCATCGCCAAGGAGACGGGACTGACAAGGCAGACCGTTCTCAGGATCAAAGGCGACCGTGTTGGAGCCGAGAAGGCTTTGGCATTGTGGGATAGCTCTCGGCAGTGACAACCCCACCCACTAGCACTCGGGAGGCAATAGTCAGCCCACTAGCACTGCGAAGGGAATGACCCATAACCCACCCACTAGCAC
>NZ_RZTB01000213.1:1531-2886 GCF_003997735.1 Mesorhizobium sp. M7A.F.Ca.MR.148.00.0.0
AGCACTACGAAGGCCAGGATAGGTTGCCCACTAGCACTGCCAAGGTGGTTCCATAGGGACACCACTAGCACTGTGAAGGGCCGTACTGTCCCACCTGAATAAGGCCCCTACTAGCACTGCAAGTCGAATAAGGCCTCCACTAGCACTGCGAAGGCGACAACCACCCTCCTGGCTCCGTTAAGGCGATAGGGTGACCACTAGCACTGTGAAGGTGAATAACCCTTCCACTAGCACTACGAGACGCTCCTCACCCAAGCTGACCCGCGTGGTTCTCCCTGCATTGCGACTGCCTGTTGCCCTGTTTGCTCCTTCCAGGGGCGACTGGACGTGGCGCTTGGCGGGTCAGCTTTGGTGAGGCGCGGGTGTCCTGATCAGTGTCTTTCCGTGGGGACAACCGCCCCAACCGACCAAACCCATCAAAGGAGCAATGGAATACACGACCGAGCTACTCGACCGAACCACCGGCGACCTACACACCGTCTCACTCGGCAACTGGGTCTCTGTGACTGAATACGGCATCCTGAAGGGTGTCGGATCTAGGCAAGTCCGAGCAATCCTGTCCCACCTCGGGCTACTCCAAGAACAGCTTGAGGTGTCCAAGTCGGGGCACTCTCGGGTAGCCCGAAGACGTCTCACTGACGAAGCAGTCAAGGCCGGTCTTGGCAAGCGTATCTATCCTAGGAAGGCGGGAAGCTATCCCTTCGATGTCCTGTCACCCGAGGGCCAATCTTGGATCGACCTTAGGTGGGGCCACGCGGTCAAGACCATGGCGTCTGAGATCGCTTCAAACCCGCTTGTCACGACTGCCAAGGAATGCCTCGACCAGTTCAAGGCTTCTCGACTGTCAGACATGACACCCCAGATGGAAGTCTGCTTCCTGTCTGACCACTTCCCCGACCTTCCCCAGGTCGATATCTGCCGTATCACTGGAACATCACCACGTATGGTTTCATTGTATGTGAACACCCGAGCGGACCAAATCAGGGCATGGAAGGCTTGGAGGGGTAAGACACTTCCCGTCACCAAGCGTGTCGCGTTCAATCCCCACTATCTTGACCTGTAGCATCCCCCTGAGTTGAACCGGGACTGAGGACTTCCCTCCTCGGTCTTCCCTTCTGTGGTCTTCAACCCGAGGGTTCCCTTTCAGTCCCTCTATAGGTTCGCCTATGGCGTTCCCTGACTACGTCACCATGATCGTCATCCGACTGGATACCTACATTACACAAGGAGTTACATCGTCGAAAAATGACTGCCGATGAGAAGGCCCTCGCCTCTGTGCGCCGGCCAGACTTTGACCCTCATGACCGCTTCGTCACCATGGAAGCAGTCGCCACCTATCTCGCCGCCTTTCATGA
>NZ_RZTB01000213.1:2949-4587 GCF_003997735.1 Mesorhizobium sp. M7A.F.Ca.MR.148.00.0.0
GTGTTCGAGATCATGCAGCGGACCACCGACCCGAAGACCCTGACAGACCGCGAGGTTCTGTTCTTGGTCATGACCGCGGATTGCCCTGACACGTACACCGCAGCCGACTGGGACGCGATGGTCGTTCAGCGGCTTGAGACTGCCAACAGCCGCAGGGACGCTGCAAAACGAAAGGAGAGAAATAGCCACGACGATGAACGGGCCGAGCGTGGCGGTCGGGAACGGCTGATGCTCGATCCCATACCGGGCCAGCGGGTGACCCCCGACGAGGCCCTCTCACAGCGCGCCAAGATGCGCAGAACGAAATCACTGAAAGCAGCACAGGAGCGAAGGAAATCGAGACGAATGATAGCGCAGGGCATCGTGGTCCAGCCGAGCAAGGATGAGTGGCGGGCGATGACCCCTGAACAAGTCAAGCAATACCACCAGACCATCGACCGGCTGGTTACGATGGGCACCCTCGATCCGTTCGCGGTGGACGAGATCGAGAACCCCGAGGGCTCGCCAATAGCGTATCTCTACCGGATGGGTCGAATGACAGCCAAGGGTGACCGGGCATGACGTTCGATGACATCAAGCGGCGTGAGTGGGCTGCGACCTATCCCACGAGGGAGGCAGCCCTTGCCTTGGTCGAATGGATCGAAGCCGATGACTGGGAGACCATCTCGCAGCTAGACCGGAGACTGCCGGGGATCGGCATCGAATGGACCCAGAGCTTCAACACGGCCGCTGAACGATGCTTTGAAGTCTACGGCTATCCCGAGCTTGAGGCTGTGGCAGTCGCACGTCGTATTGCCGAGATGTCTATCAGACCCACAGCGCCGCGTGGAAGGGTCGCCGGAGGCAGCGGTGGTCTTACCGGAGCAACTACCCCAACCGGCCTTAGCGCGCGTCCTGAAGGCCTACAGATGATGACCTTTGGGTTCACGCCAAGGCGCTGACCCAGCCACCACAAGACCGACATACCGCACCCGGAGCAATGACGCGCCGGGGCGATCCATCACGACCAGAAGGAACGAACACCATGAACGATTTCAACAGGGCCTCCGGGCTTCAGATCAACAGCAACCACGTCAACATGCGCGAGCAGGAGGCGCGGGACCGACAGGCCGTCGAAGACCGCGTGGACCAGATGCAGCGCGACCATGAGCAGGCCGAGAAGGACCGCAAGGAAGCCGCGTTTCAAGAGCAGATCGCGGCCCAGACGGAGGCAGGCTTGCGGGCCAATCAACAGATGCAGGCAAAGCGTATGGGCATCAACACCGGGCAGGCACTGAACGAAGCACAGAAGGCCCAGATAGTAGCGGCTAAACCCATGAACGGCGTGGCACCGCAGGTCCTTGTGGAACAGCTTCCGGTGACCGTCGGGGGCATCCAGTTGGGACCCCAGCAAGCCAAGGACATGGCGGCACGTGGGGAGATCAGCCAGGGCGATTACGTCGCGGCTGTGAACGCGGCTCTGGTCCCCTACGGCTATTCTTTCAGGTAACCACGGGGGCCGAGAGTGACGACGGGGCTTTGGCCCCTGAATTGCCTGCCGTGGATGACAAGGTAGACGATAGTGAGGAACTGACCGACGACGAGAAGAAAGAGAAGCAGCATGCCGAGTTTGTGCGCATGGCCGACCAGAGCCTTGAC
>NZ_RZTB01000214.1:0-4546 GCF_003997735.1 Mesorhizobium sp. M7A.F.Ca.MR.148.00.0.0
ATGCGGCGGAACAGGGGTCCACGTGCGATGCGGCCAAAGCGGATCCAGCTCTCGAGCGCGACTACGGGGTAGGTGTGGTCGCTGGAGCCGCGGCCGACCTCGACCTCGCGCCAGCCGGTCTTGCCGCGCAGGGTGACCAGCAGCCCTTGCCGTCAAAAATCTCGATCCAGCCGGCGCCATCGCTGTTGTCGTCGCGCATGACGTCGAGACCGACGATCTCGGAGCGCCGCAGGCCGCCGCCACAGCCCAGGAGCAAAATAGCGCGGTCGCGTAGGCACCTGAGGTCGTGGCCGAGCGTGGCGATCATCGCCAGGACCGCCTCTTTCTGCCGCGGTGGCTTTTGCGTGCTTGCGCGGCGAATGCCGGCAAGAACCGTATAGATATGCCGCTCCGCGTGGTCCAACGGCCGGCCGCGCTGGGTAAAGTTCCAGGCGAGGCCGGAAAGCCGCCGCTCGATGGTCGCAACCGAAAGGGCAGGGGCGCCACGCTTCGGATCGCCGGCGGCGGTGCCCAAGGCACAGGCGCTGATATTGAGCCTGATCACCTTCGAGCCCGGAGGCAGGGGATCGAAGCCAGCGCGCCGGCACCAGGAGGAAAAATGCCGCCAATCCTTGGGGTAGGCGTCGCGCGTGTTCTCCGAGGTGGCGTTGTAGCCCCTCGCGGTCTCGACCAGTTCCTGGACATGCGCCGGGACTCTTTGAGCCGGGTCTCCATCTCCTTGTAGAGCTTGTCAAGCTCGCCATCGACTGGCTTCAGGTCGTCGATTGAACATTGCGTCATCATAGGCTTTGTGCCTTGTTGTAGCAGGCATCGTCCGTTCGCGCGGCGGACACAGACATCACCGTCGCTGAGCCGAGAACGACGGTAAAAGAAAATGCACTCACTGACTTCATAACCAATCTCTTTTGCGGGTGATTTAGAAACGGACGCCGAGCTTGGCGCTGAACCCGTGTGTCTGGGCATCCGAGGCGATCTGTCCCTGATAGGCGATGCCGAACGTCGCGTTCTCGGTGATGTTTACGTCCAGCCCAGCTTCGAGCAGAGCTGCGTTCTTTGCGATCGGCACGCCCTTGATGGCGAAGGAGGAACCGCCAGCAAAGGCAAGAGCGGTATCCGGCCGAGGGTCAGTACCGTCGACGCACGCAGACCTAGCGTGGTAAACGCCGTGTCGCTCGAGCGATCCCCGCTCGACAAGGCGGCTGCGCCGCCCTTCTCGGTGAAGCCATCGGCGTCAAAATTCACATAAGCGAGATTAGCGTAGGGCTCGAAGGAAGCCGAAGCCGTATTGATACGGTAGCCGAGCTCGCCAAAGGCCTGGAACGTGCCGGCGTCGTAATCGGCCGAAAGGCTGTCGGCGAAGCCTGGAAAGACCACGGACCTGCCGGTCTCGATGCTGTGCCAGGTATAGGCAAGGCCGGAACGAAAACCGAGATTGCCGTTTTGCGTGCCGGCAACAAGACCGAGATGGTAATTCTCGCTCGAGCCCGACGACGCGCGATCGTCCGCCTCCAAGGAGGTATGGCTGTAGCCGCTGATGAGGCCGAGCCGCCAGCTTTCGCCGACAGCCGCGTCACCGCCAGCCAGAAAGCCGCCTGTCGAGTGATCGAGACCGGCGGCATTGCCGTCGCTGTCGAGATGACCCCAGGCGCCGAAGCCACGGCCCCATACGGCGAAATTCTCACTCGTTGCCGGGGCCAGTTCCAGACCACCCAGCCCATAAGTCATCACCGGAACGCTGGAGGCACCGACGCCGTCGAACGCCGCACGGATCCGTTCGCTCGCGGCATCGCGTACAGAATGACTGTCCTCGATGAGGCCGCTATGAATGGAAGCATGAACCTCGCCTGATAGCATATCGAAAGCGTTGCGGGCTTCCGGCGCCGTCAGGAACAGGATGTTGTCCTGGATCGGATTACCGCTTCCAAGCGCCTGAGCCGCTGCGGCGACCGAGCGTTGATTGAAGGTGCTGGCTACATCGGCAAATGCCGTCGATGTGCGGCTGATATCGAGATAGACATTGTTGGCATCGTAGACGAGCTGGAAATCGACGAAGGGCGTCGCGTCTGTCGCCAGAGCCCCCGTCAGCCCGCCATAGGTGCCGCTTACGCCCCCTGCTGCGGAGAGCAGAGTATATCGGGCATCGACCGATAGCGTTCCCTGCCGCAGCAGCTCGATCTGCGCGCCGCTGTCGATCGCCGCTGCTCCGCCAACATCGATGAGATCGGACGACCTTGCGAGGTCGACCTGATAGATCGATCCGGACTGCTGCGCGAAATCGCCCGTGACAGTCAGTGTGGTGACGATCCTGCTCGGATCGGTCGCACTGCCAGGAGCGACCGTGCCGCCCTCGGAAATGGTGACCGCACCGTAGGTGCCGCCGCCTGCGACGACACCGCCGCTGTTTGCGATAGCCGTGCCCCCGATCTGCCCGTCATTCCCGAGAAAGCCGGACGTGGTCGCATCATGGGAAAGCACACCTGTATCGGCAAGCAGCAATCCCGCGCCGGAACCGACCGTCGTCATGCCGGAAAAATTGTTCTTTCCGCTCAGCGTTTGCACGCCACCGGCAACGAATAGTTTGCCGCCCATATTATTGTTATCAACGTCGAGGTCGTTGATGCTGCCGGCGAAAGTGTCGTTCGAAGCCGTTAGCACCAGGGTACGCTTGCCCAGTTCGACCGTTCCGCTGCCACTCAGGCTACGAATACGGGCATCGTTGTAGGCGTCGGAGATTCCCCAATAGTCGCTGCCATTTCCATGTTCGGAGATATCGAACGTGCCGTCTGCAACGACTTTCGCTGACCGTTGGATGTTGCCGAGCCCCGCAAGCGAGAGATAGGCATCCTGAGCAATATTCGTCTCGCCGGTGTAGGTGTTGACATTCGTCATCCGGACCACCGTCTTTGTATCAAGCGTCAGCGATCCGGAGCCGGAGACGACACCCGCTATGCCGAACCCGCCCTCATTCCCCATGCTCGTCGTGATCCTGCTCAGACCGGTCCCTTCGGGTGCGGATGAATCGGTAGAGAAGTTGCTGGCAGTGACGAAATGTGACGTATAAGCGGTATACTTCTTCTCCAGATCGAAAATGACCGATCTGTTTTTGAAGAAGTCAAGACCGGCAACAAAACTGGTCTGGTCATTGGGTTGTTCCGTCGTGCCGCTGGTGTAGGTGAAGTCGATATTGTCCAGCCTTACCGGATCGCCATCCGTTCCTGCGATTGTAACGCTCGGGATGTTGCCCGATGCGCTTACGATCTCGCGTTGCTCATTTCTCCGAACATTTTTAAGTTTGACGCCCGCATCCTGAAATTGCTTCAGCATCGCATCACTGATCTCCAGACTGCCACCGCCCGGTGTGCCGGTGTCGAGCAATACCGCGGTCTTGTTGGGGTCGGTGATTGGTGGGGCTCCATCCTTAACCGTGTACTGCAGATTGTAGCTGCCTTCGTATTCGGTCGAGGCATTGGCGCCAGAGCCAGGAAAATTCTGATAAGAATCCTGATCTTTTTCCTCGGGTTCTCCCCATGGCATGGCATTAGTATATTGGGCCCGGAGGCTTGGATTGAGGTTGACAATCGTGCAGGGGGAACAGCCAGGCGTTTGGTCGCTCTCGGAATCCGGATTCACATTGGCGGAGACCACGTAGCCAGACCTGGTGACACTGCCCATCATGCCCCAGACACTTGTCTTGCCAAGAAAATCGCCGGCCCCGAATGTACCTGCGAAATCGCCGCCTTCGTCTGCCATCTTGCCAGCGGTCATTTTCGCCCGCTGCTCCTTATCGGCGTGATAAGGTTCTTGGAGATCCTGACCATACATATCTTTAAGTCCATCCGTCACGGATCCCGGCGTGCACTTAAGATTGTTGTCCTTGCAATACGCATGGGTATAGACAAAATCGAGAATGCGAGCAGCCCGGTATTTCTTATCGCTTACAGACGGCCCGTCGATTGTTATCTTTTGATCTGGATCGACATATGTAAATTTATCAATTTCCACGTTCTGAAGCTTATTACCATACGTTCCGTCCCCGTACGTATATACGTAAGGCGTGTCGGCAATCGGGCGGACCCCGGTCACCTCTGACCCGATCTGCGTGTTGAGCTGGTCCGAGCCCGTGTCGAATACGTATCGCTGCGCGTTGCCATTGTTGATCTTGGCCCAGATGCCCAGGCGGTCATGGCCTTCCCCGACATACTCCAGCGGGATCGAAATCGGGTCGTCGGCCAACGCTTCTCCAGTTGGAAATGCTACCAGACCCACCCCGAGAGACACAGCCGGCAGGAATACCGTCGTCATCGCGGTGGTTGCCGCCAGAAAGTTCTTTGTCCTGAAACAAGCCTGCATACCTGGTCCTCGAAAAAGTCTCGCAAACTGATTGATCATTGGAACGGCCTCCTGAATTGTTTAACGAGACCCTTTATGGCGGCCCTGGCTGACAACAGCCTGAAAGCTGCAAGCGGCCTGCGAGAATGGGGCGATCCTGAATGACGACAGATGCTGTCAACAATGGATGAGTGCTCGGCCTGAAAGCTGAGCACGC
>NZ_RZTB01000215.1:0-4531 GCF_003997735.1 Mesorhizobium sp. M7A.F.Ca.MR.148.00.0.0
GCCTTGCTTTTCAAATATCCGTGACGTAGCTTGTTTGCACATTGGCAAAAAAATAGCCGAAGTTTTTTCCTTTTGTGAAAGACGGGGACTTTGCGGGAACATCTCGATCTGACCGATCGGCGGCTGGTCAAACAGCTGTCGCAGGATGCACAGCCGGGCATCAACCGCATCGCCGAGATGTTGGCGATTTCGGTGCCGACGGTGCGCACGCGGCTGCGCAACCTGCTCGACCGCAACCTGCTCAAGATCGTCGGCCTGCTGAACCTGACCGAGCGCCCCGAGCTGATCTCGGCCATTGTCGGCATCAATGCCCAGGGGCGCGGCCGGGCCCGCGAACTGGCACAGCGCATTTCCGAACTGCCCTTCGTCAACTCGGCTTCGGTGGTCACCGGACGCTTCGACATCATCGTCGACGTGACGGTGGCCGGTGACGTAGCCGATCTCTACCGCGTCACCAGCGAACTGATCCCCGGCGCCGGCGAGCCCGGCGAAGTCGTGCGCAGCGAAACCTTCGTCGTCATGGCGTCCTGCAACAAATGGGTCAGCCTGCCGGAAGGCTGCTGGTCGGACGACCGCAAGGAGCCGGCATGAAGATCGCGGTACTAGGCGGCCTCGGCCTGCAAGGTCGGGCGGCAATCGCCGACCTCGTCGCCAGCGTCGGCGTCGAGGAAATCGTCTGCGTCGATACCGCAGCGGATGGCCCGGCCCGGCTTGCCGGCCTGACCGATCTTGCCCGCGTGCGCTTCGTGGTGCCTGAAGGCGCGATCGGCCCGGCGCTGGCCACTGTGCTTGATGATGTCGACGCCGTCATCGACCTGTTGCCGCAGCCGCTGATGCGCCAGGCGGTGCAGGCCGCGATCGCCACGCGCACGCCGCTGGTCACCACCAATTACGCCAAGTCGATCGCCGACCTGGCGCCAGCCGCCGAACAGGCCGGCGTCTCGATCATGACCGAATGCGGGCTCGACCCCGGCATCGACCTCGTGCTGTACGCGCGCGCCGCCAGGCAGTTCGACTCGATTTCCTCGATCGATTCCTATTGCGGCGGCATCCCCGAGCCGAAGGCGATGGCCAAGCCGCTGTGCTACAAGGTGAGCTGGAATTTCGACATGGTCCTGGTCAGCCAGAACCGCGACAGCGTGATGATCGAGGACGGGAAACGCGTCGCGGTGCCGGCCGGCCAGCAGCACGACAATCCGTTCATCCATGAAATCGAGGTTGCGGGTCTGGGCAAGCTCGAAGCCTTCCCCAATGGCGATGCGCTGCATTATGTCGAGATGCTGGACGCCGCAAAAGCGCTGCGCCGCTCCGGCCGCTACACGCTGCGCTGGCCGGGATGGTCGGCCTTCTGGGCGCCGCTGAAGGAGCTTGGTTTCCTCTCCGAGGACAAGGTGCCCGGCACCTCCAACAGCCCGCGCGAATTCCTCGGCCGTCTGCTCGGCCCGCAATTGCAATACGGCCCGGGCGAAAAGGATCTTTGCGTGATGCGCAATGTCTTTTCCGGCCTCGAAGGCGGCCGCGCCAAGACCGTGACGTCGGACCTGATCATCGAGCGCGATCTCGTTTCCGGCCTGTTCGGCATGAGCCTCGGCGTCGGCTATCCCGCCAGCATCGTGGCGCAGATGCTCGCGCGGCGTGAGATCACCAGACCGGGCCTTTTGAACCCGCTGCTGGACGTGCCCGACATCAGGTTCTTCGACGAACTGGCCAAGCGTGGCATCACGGTTTCCGAGACGGTGGCACGGGACTGAGGAGAAAAGATTTTCGAACGGTGGCTGCCATCGGCAACGGCGCTGCCGCTCAAAAAGCACCCCAAAGGGTGAAAAACAACGTGGAACAATAAAACAAGGAGGAATACCGAAATGAAGATTGCCAGACTGTTTATCGCCGGGCTTGCACTCGCCGGGCTCACTGCCGCTGCCAGTGCCGGTACGCTCGACGACATCACCAAGCGCGGCGAGTTGCGCGTCGCCGTGCAGACTCAAGGGCCTCCCTTCTCGCTGGTCGGCGCCAATGGCGAACGCACCGGCAGTTCGGTGGAACTCGCCGAAATGATGGCCAAGGAAATGGGCGTCAAGATCACCTTCCTCGACTTCGACTGGGACGGCCTGATCCCGGCACTGCTGTCGGGCAAGGCCGACCTTCTGGTCGCCGACATGACACCGACGCTCGCGCGCGGCATGAAGGTCGCCTTCACCACGCCTTACATGTACACGGGCAGCACCGTCTTCACCAAGGCCGACAGCAAGTTCAAGACCACTGAGGACTGCAAGGCCAAGGGCACCAAGATCGCCGTGCTGCTCGGCGCCACCGGCGAGAAGGAAGCCAAGAAAGCCTTCCCCGACGCCGACATCAAGAGCTACAAGGGCGGCGGTCCGCTGCTGCTCGACGCCGTCAACAACGGCCAGGCCGATTGCGGCGTCAACGACGTCTCGGCGGTCAAGGGCCAGTCGACCGCCTATCCGGCCGGGAGCTTCACCATCATGCCGGACCTGTTGTCGAAGGAACCGCTTGCCTTCGCCACCCGCTATGACGAGCCGGACCTGCTGGTCTGGATGAACCTGTTCCTCAACCAGGTCACCATCGACGGACGCCTGCAGAAGAACCTCGACTACTGGGTCAATTCCGACGCCTGGAAGAAAGACCACTGAGGAATTGAAATAGCGAGTAGCGAGTAGCGAATAGGGAGTAGCGAATAGGGAATGGCCGTTCCGGCCATGCTTTTTGCTGCTCGCAATTCTCTACTCGCTATTCGCTACTCGCTACTCGCCCTTCCTGCACTCTGGGGATTGCACCCAACGATGCTCGAAAATTTCAGTTTCCGCACCATCGTCGAATATCTGCCGCTGTTCGGACAGGGCCTGATCACGACCGTCTGGCTGTCGGCGCTGTCCTTTGTCGGCGCGCTCATCGTCGGCATCGTGCTGTGCGCCATGAACCTGCAGCGCGGCTGGCTGTTTCGTGTGCCGGCCAAGGCCTATATCGATGCGGTGCGTGCCACGCCCTTGCTAGCGCAGCTCTATTTTCTCTATTTCGGCCTGCCCCGGCTCGGCTTCGTGCTGCCGGAACTCGTCATCGGCATCCTCGCGCTGTCGCTGAACAGCGGCGCCTATATCGCTGAAATCATTCGCGCCGGCATCCTGTCGATCCCGCGCGGCCAGGTCGAAGCCAGCGTCGCTTCGGGCATGACCTATGTCCAGCGCATGCGCTTGGTCGTCCTGCCGCAGGCCTTCAAGGTGACGATCCCGCCGCTGCTTGGCCAGGCGATCGTGCTGGTCAAGGATTCCGCCCTTCTGTCGCTGATCTCGGTTTCCGAACTGACGCGCGCCGGCCAATTGCTCGCTTCCGACCGCTTCATGCCGGCCGAAGGTTTCCTCACCATCGCCGCCTTCTACCTGCTGCTGTATTACGGACTGAAAGGACTGGCTGGCGTCTCCAGCCGCTGGCTCGGCACGGCGGGGGCGCGGACATGATCTGGCAACAACTGCAAAGCCTCGCCGGCTCTTATCCGCTGGCCCTGCGCGGCCTCGGCATGACCGTGATGCTGTCACTGATCAGCCTGGTGCTCGGCACCCTGCTTGGCTTCGGCCTCGGCATTCTGCGGACCGGCGGCAACCGGCTGATCTCGGGCTTGATCGGGGCCTGGGTCGACCTGATCCGCGGCACGCCGTTCCTGGTGCAGATCTTCCTGATCTTCTTCATCCTGCCTGAGTTCGGCATCGAACTCGATGCCTTCACCGCCGGCATCATCGCGCTGACCAACCTCGCCGCCTGCTTCATCTGCGAGATCGTCGTTGCCGGCATCCGCTCGGTGCCGACAGGTCAGGTCGAGGCGGCGCTGGCGTCCGGCCTGTCGCGCTTGCAGCGCATGCGCCAGGTGGTCCTCCCACAGGCGATGCGCATCGTGCTGCCGCCGCTGGTCGGGCAGTATGTGCTGCTGATCAAGGATTCTTCCGTCGTCTCGGCGATCGGGCTCACCGACCTCACCCGGGTTGGCTGGCTGGTGGTGCAGCGTGTGCCCAACGGCCTGCTGGTCTTCTTCCTCGTCGGCGTCGGCTATTTCATCGTCTGCTATCCGCTGATCATGCTGGCCCGCCGGCTGGAGCAGCGCATGGGCGCGGCGCATGGCGAGGTGCAGTTGTGACTTCCAACCCCAAAGGTCCAGAAAACATGACTGCGGCCCGAGCGGTTCCGGCAAGAGCACGCTGATCCGTTGCGTCAACGGCCTGGAGGCGATCAAGGACGGCGACCTCACCGTCGACGGCCAGCGCCTCGGCGACCCCGCCACCAACATGACGCAGCTGCGCACCGAGATCGGCTTCGTCTTCCAGTCGTTCAACCTCTACCCGCATAAGACGGCACTCGAAAACGTCACGCTCGCCCCAATCCATGTCCGCAAGATCCCGCGCGCCGAGGCTGAAAAAGCAGGCCGCGAATTGCTGGCCAAGGTTGGACTCGCCGATAAGGTCAATGCCTATCCCGCACAGCTCTCCGGCGGCCAGCAGCAGCGCGTGGCGATCGCGCGTTGCCT
>NZ_RZTB01000216.1:0-4485 GCF_003997735.1 Mesorhizobium sp. M7A.F.Ca.MR.148.00.0.0
CCATGCACCAGCGCCCTCCCCTCATGCCACTCATCGCAGCGCTTCCCTCGACGGTGCCGTTTGTCGGCCCCGAAGCGCAGGAGCGCGAGCGTGGCCGCGCTTTTCGCGCCCGCATCGGCGCCAATGAGAGCAGCTTTGGTCCCTCGCCGCGCGTCACCGCCCGGATGGCCGAGATCGCCGGCGACATGTGGATGTATTGCGATCCCGACAATCACGATCTGAAGGTGGCGGTGGCCGCGCATCACGGCGTAGAGGCCGAGAACGTCGTTGTCGGCGAAGGCATAGATGGCCTGCTCAGCCTGGTGGCACGCATGTATGTCGCGCCTGGTGACGCGGTGGTTACGTCGCTCGGCGCTTACCCGACCTTCAACTTCCACATTGCCGGTGTCGGCGGGCGGCTGGTGACGGTCCCTTACGAGAACGACCGGGAAAGCCTGGATGGCCTGCTGGCGGCGGTGCGCAAGGACAAGGCCCCGCTGGTCTATCTCTCCAACCCCGACAATCCAATGGGCAGTTGGTGGGAGGCGAGCGAGATCATCCGCTTCATCGAGGCGCTGCCGCAAACCACCATGCTGGTGCTCGACGAGGCCTATGGCGAACTCGGACCGGCTTCGGCGATGCCGCCGATCGATATCTCCAGGCCAAACGTCATCCGCATGCGCACCTTCTCGAAGGCGTACGGGCTGGCGGGCATACGCTGCGGCTATGCGATCGCCGAGGCCCAGGTGATCCGCGACTTCGAGAAGATCCGCAACCATTATGGCGTCAGCCGCATGGCGCAGATCGCCGGCGTCGAGGCGCTCGCCGATCAGGACTATCTGCAAAGCGTGGTGGCGCGGGTCGCGGCCGGCCGCCGACACATCGCAGGCATTGCCGAGGCAAATGGCCTGAAGCCGCTGGCGTCGGCGACCAACTTCGTCACCATCGATTGCGGCGGCGATGGCGCTTTCGCGCTGAAAGTTCTGCAAGGTCTGCTGTCACGCGACGTCTTCATCCGCAAGCCCATGGTGCCACGGCTCGACCGCTGCATTCGCGTCAGCGTCGGCCTCGACCATGAACTCGACATCTTCGCCGATGAACTTCCGGGCGCTTTGGCGGCAGCGCGGGGAAACTAGTATCCGGTTGTAGGCAAGCCAGAATCACAAGGCACGCTACAAATTCATTTCCCAGGTCTGGCCGGTCAGATCCTTGCCGAAGCTGTGGTGGTGCTCCTGCGAGACCAGCCTGAAGCCGGCACGTTCGTAGATCGCGCGCGCCGCGACGAGGATGTCGTTGGTCCACAGCACCAGCTTGGCGTAGCCGCAAGCCCGGGCCTGGTTAACGCATTCCGCGACCAGTCGTTTGCCGATGCCGAGGCCGCGCGCCGACGACTCGACATGCAGCATTCTCAGCTTGGCCACTTCGTCGTCCTGATGAACCAGGAACACCGCGCCAACCGGCTCACCACCGCGCTCTGCGATCCAGCAGAAATTGCGGCCGGGCACGAAATTGCGAATGAAATCGGCGCCGATCTCGGCGAGCATGGCCTCGAACTCGATCGTCCAGCCATATTCCTCGGCATAGAGTTGGGCCTGGCGCTGCACGACCCAGCCGACATCGCCGACGCGATGCGGCCGCAACGTCACCTCGCTGCTGTCACCGGTGGGATCGCCCAGCAATTCCCCCGCCTTGCGCAAGGCGCTGCGCAGTTCATGCGACCTGTCGTCGGGGACGCTTTCGATCAGCCGCGCCGTGTCCCGATCGGCCGCCGCCTGCAGTCTGGCAAGCGCTGCCTCGCCTCGTGAGGTCAGCGAGAGGACCCTTCGGCGCCGGTCAGCCGGGTCCGTTCTGGCCTCGGTCAGCCCCTGGCCCGCGAACTTGCGCAGGATCCGCGTCAGATAGGCGGCATCGACACGCAACTGTCTTGATATTTCGGAGGCCGCCGGGCCATTCTCCAGCCGAAAAGCACCAGCCAGGAAACCTCGCTCGCCCGCGATTTCGGCGGAAGCCGGGTTGCTGCGGTGACCCAGTTCGAACAGCACGCGCGCCTCGGTCAAAGTGAATGCACTTTGTGTCAGCGTCTCGTCGAGAAGGCCGACGGTGCGCGTGTAGAAACGATTGAAGCGCCTGATATCGGCCACCAATGCGTTGCGTTCGTCCAACATCCGCAGCCACTCCTGAGGCAGCCGTATTTTCCAAAATTAGTGGACGGAGTCAAATAAATTTCGAGCCAGAGAGCCCAGCCATTGCGCCCGCGCCCTTCCCAGGTTGCATTCCTCACGCCATGCGCCAGATTCAAAACGAGACAGGCTTTGGAGAGATTAATGGCTGATCGTCGCAGGGAAGTGCTGACGCGGGTCTACGGCAATGTGCAAGGCGTCGGCTTCAGGGCCTGGGCTCGGGATCAGGCCACGAGCCTTGGCCTTGCGGGCTGGGTCCGCAATGAGGCGGATGGGTCTGTAACGGCCCAGATCGCTGGGCTCGATGAGGCGGTCTCGACAATGATCGAGCGCCTCTGGAAAGGGCCGTCCGGGGCTTCGGTTTCCAGGGTCGACGTCGACGACCTGGCAACACAACACGCTCTTGTCGGGTTCAGGATCATTGCCTGAGCGCGCCGCCTTGAATTAATCGAACGTTCGTTTTATTATCACTCCACAGAGGAGCTGACATGGCGCGCACGACCGGATCCGATGGCGAAAAGACCGAAGCGACCATCCGTGGGGCGGCGGTCAACCTCATCGCGCGGTTTGGCTACGAAGCAATGTCGATGCGCCAGCTTGCCGCCGAGGTCGGCGTCCAGGCGGCCGCGCTCTACCGCTATTTTCCAACCAAGGAAGAGCTTCTGTTCACGCTGATGCGCGAGCACATGGAGGGTCTGGCCACAGCATGGGAAGCAGCCCGCCCGGCGGACGCAGATTCGGCGCAACTGCTCTCGGCCTATGTGCGCAATCACATCGCCTTTCATATCGAGCGACGGCACGCCACGCATGTGTCGAACATGGAATTGCGCAGCCTGTCGCCCGAACGGCTGACGCAGATCCTGCGCATGCGCACTGCCTACGAAAAGGAACTGCGCACTATTTTACGCGATGGCGCCGAGACGGGCACCTTCAGCATCGACGACACCGGGCTGACCGCCATGGCACTGATCCAGATGATGACTGGCGTCATCGTCTGGTTTCGGCCGGGCGAGCGGCTATCGATCGCCGAAGTCACGGCGACATATCTTTCAATGACAATGCGCCTGGTTGGCGCGAGGATCGGCACCTACAGCGCCGCGCGTCCCTTCGGACGCGCAAAGGACGCTGTAGCATTTTGATTTTGCGCATGATCCCTTTCCGAAAATCAAAGTCGATTTTCGGGGTCATGCGCAGGGAGGAACGGCATGTACACGAACACACTCAGCTTCGGGCATGACGAGGAGATCGAGGCGCTGCGCGACTTGGTGCGGCGCTTCGCCCAGGACCGGATCGCTCCGATCGCCGCCGACATCGATCGCTCGAACGAATTTCCGGCGCATCTGTGGGGTGAACTCGGTGCGCTCGGCCTGCTCGGCATCACGGCCGATCCCGATTTCGGCGGCAGCGGCATGGGCTATCTCGCGCATGTGATCGCCGTCGAGGAAATCTCGCGCGCTTCGGCCTCGGTCGGCCTCTCCTATGGTGCTCATTCCAATCTCTGCGTCAACCAGATCAACCGCTGGGCGACAACGGCGCAGAAGGAAAAATTCCTGCCGCCACTGTGCTCGGGTGAGCGGGTCGGCGCGCTGGCGATGTCGGAACCCGGCGCCGGCTCGGACGTCGTCTCGCTCAAACTGCGTGCCGAAAAGCGCAACGACCGCTACGTGCTCAACGGCACCAAGATGTGGATCACCAACGGGCCTGACGCCGAGACCCTGGTCGTCTACGCCAAGACCGACCCGGACCTGAAATCGCGCGGCATCACCGCCTTCATCGTCGAGAAAGCGATGGCCGGGTTTTCCGTGGCGCAAAAGCTCGACAAGCTCGGCATGCGCGGCTCCAACACCGGCGAACTGGTTTTTTCGGATGTCGAAGTGCCGTTCGAAAACGTGCTGCATGAGGAAGGGCGCGGCGTCGAGGTGCTGATGTCGGGCCTTGACTATGAACGCACCGTGCTTGCCGGCGGCCCGATCGGCCTGATGGCGGCATGCCTCGACGTGGCGATCCCCTATGTGCATGAGCGCAAGCAGTTCGGCCAGGCGATCGGCGAGTTTCAGCTGGTGCAGGGCAAGCTGGCCGACATGTACACGGTGATGAACGCCGCGCGCGCCTATGTCTATGCCGTTGCCGCCGCCTGCGACCGCGGCCAGACGACACGCAAGGATGCCGCCGGCTGCGTGCTGTTCGCCGCCGAGAAGGCGACGCTGATGGCGCTCGACGCCATCCAGCTGCTTGGCGGCAATGGCTACATCAACGACTATCCGACCGGCCGCCTGCTGCGCGACGCCAAGCTCTACGAGATCGGCGCCGGCACCAGCGAAATCCG
>NZ_RZTB01000217.1:0-4434 GCF_003997735.1 Mesorhizobium sp. M7A.F.Ca.MR.148.00.0.0
TGTCCACCGAGCTCAAGGATGCAGCGCTGCAGATTATTCGCGGCCAGTGTGGCCAGCTGTTTCCCAACAGCGGTCGACCCCGTGAACGTCAAGACTTTGACAATTGGCGAACTGAGCAGATGCCGTGATATATGCACAGGAACACCGAACACCAGGTTGACCACGCCTTCTGGTATCCCTGCTTGACGCAAAGATTCCACGATATGGACAGCCACACTTGGCGTCTCCTCGGCCCCTTTGAGGATCACCGGGCAGCCTGCCGCCAGCGCGGGGGCGAGCTTGCGGGCGATAAGAACGGCCGGATAGTTCCATGGCGTAAATGCAGCGACGACACCGAGCGGCTCGGGGGCTATCATCCTGTTCGAGCCCAACGGAATCGGGGCCGACAACTCATCGGCATGCCGGCCATTCCATTCCAGCGTTTCGACTGCGCGCGCGTATTCTCCTGTCGCTTCGGCAATCGTCTTTCCCTGTTCGGACGACAGGTCCCTGGCTGCGGCGCCAGCTTTCTCTGCCAGAATGCTGGCGGCAGAGACGAGGATCTCGCCACGCTCTTTGGCGGGTCGTGAGGACCACGCCTTGCGGCTGCGTTCTGCCGAGGCAAGAGCTTCATCCAAGTCTGAAACCGTAGCCGAGGCCACTGAGGCAAATACCTTCTCCGTCGCCGGGTTGATCACCGGCAAAGTGGCTCGGCTACCACCGGCTCGCCATTTGCCATTAATGAAGAGCTCGTAGCTCTTGGCGTCGGACATCACGGGCTCCACTTGACTGAATTCTTGCATACGAGCGCAGTTTCGATATCGAAACTGCTGAACTCGCTTGAGCCAGTTTCATCGCGATGGTCGCGGCGGGTCAAATATCGAATATTGCCGAAATCCATCTGGAATCCAGATCGGGCTGGTCCTTATGGCCGCAAAAGATCATGCCCAGCTTTACAGGTTAGTTTGTCAGGTCGCCTCAGGCGCCACCGCCGCCCAGTCCCGGATTTCAATCAATTTTCTGGCGACCTTCGGAATGAGCTTGCAGACCGCAGAAACGGCCGCAGAACGCTCATCTTTGGGATTTACAGCGAGCACCACGGACCGAGTAATCACCGGATCGACGATCTTGACAGTCCGGACCAGCCCTTGGGAGGCTTCTTTCTGAACCGCAGACGGGGCGAGAATAGAATGCGCTTTTCCCTCTACGACCATGTTGATGATCGTTGAGAGGGAGTCCACTTCAAACCTGACGTCCAGCGCGCAACCGTGTTGTGCGACGACATCAGCCACCGAACGCCTGACATTGTTGTTGCGCATGGGAACCGCCAGGGGGAATTCATGCAGGTCGACCAGCGATATCGCATCTTCAAACGGTGGCTCGCCGGACGGAACCACCAGACAAAGGTCTTCGCGCGCTAGCACCGTCATTCGCCCCACACTGTCTGCTGTGCGGTACAGAACCGCCAGATTGAAGCGTCCAGCCGCCATCCATTCCTCTAGCGGTCCCGTCATACCCTCGACCATCTTGAGGGACACCTTGGGCAGTTCGTGTCTCACCGCCTCAAGCAGCGGACCGCTCAGGACGCGAGCAGCTCCAGACGGAATCCCAATAGTCACCTCCCCGGCAGGGGAAGCGGCTGTGTTGGTCAATTCCACCTCGGTAAGTCGAATTTCTTTGAGAATTGCCCGCGCCCGCTCGAGCAGTTTGGCTCCTGACGCCGTCACGCTCACGCCGGTTCTGTCGCGTATCAGCAGCTGAGTGCCGAAGCCTTCCTCCAATTGGCGTACATGCAGACTCAGCGCACTCTGGGCGACATTCAGAAAGCCAGCGGCCTTCGTGAAACTGCCTGCTTCGACCACGCCGACGAAGTATCTTAACTGCCTGATTTCCACGGGTACTCTTCCGAGGGCGGACTGCAATTGACGTAATCTATCTTAAAATGTGATGGCACGACAGCAATAATTGTGCCGAGCTGCTGACGCTTGCTGTCGTCGTCCCAGTCTTGTTGATCAACCCGCTGAGGACTCAAACGGCCAACTCGGCGCCCGGATCCGTCGCGATGATTTCTCGGGCCCTTCGAATAACCGGTGGATCGACCATCTTTCCGTCCAATGCGAACGCGCCTCTGCCTTGCGCCGTCGCATCTTTTTCCGCCGCGAGGACACGACGGGCCCACTCGAGTTCCTGTGGGCTTGGTGAGAAAGCCTCATTGAATATGGCAACCTGATTTGGATGGATCGCCAAAGCCCCGGTAAAGCCAAGCCGCCGCGCATGGGCCGCGGCCTCACGAAGTCTATCATTGTCTGAGAACTCGCTGATACTTCCTATGAAACCAAGCGGTAGCAAGCCAGCGGCGCGAGCGGCAAACAGAACAGAAAGGTTCGGTGTCAAAAGAAGGTCGAGTTCCGGGGCACCGCCAACGGAGGCACTGAAGTCTTCAGGACCCAGCGCCATTGCAACCATCCTGGGATGGGCCGACGCAATGGCTGAGAGACTTTGTAATGCTGCCGGGGTCTCGATCAAGGCAAGGAACCGGATTCGACCCACCGCAAGATTTCTTTCTCGTTCAAGTTCCGATACCGCATTTGCGATCTCTATTACCCACGCTGCCGAATCCGTCTTCGGAAGGACAAGTGCATCAACACCCGCTACTACGGCTGCATCGAGATCGGCCGCCAAGGCACGCAAACCGCGATTCACGCGAACTAAAACATAAGCGCCCCTGCGGCCCACCTTTGCCACGGATGCAGAAAGCTGGCGCCGTGACTCACCTTTTTGATCCTGGGGAACGGAGTCCTCAAGGTCGAGTATGACGCCATCTGCCCCGCGCTCATGAGCCGCCTCCACAAAGCGCGGAACATGAGCGGGAACAAAGAGCAGAGATCTCCAGCGGGGAACAGACATCGGGCTTTCAACGGCCTGAACGGCGTCATTCATGAAGTCGCCTCTGCGGTCGATTCTAGCGTGGGCGCTGTCAGTGAGTTTGCTGGGCGGCCGTGGCACCCAGAGGGGCCAGGACTAGGCATGCACTCTGTGAATCGCGATCGCGCTTCCTTCCCGACAACAGGCACGCTCATGCTGACGCGGCTCTTGCGCGCAAACCTGCTCGAACCTCCTCGCGGACAGCCTCCGTATGCGCACCAAGGCCCGGAACTGGGCGCAGCGAGGGGCGCTCAGAGTTGAAGATCGCCGCCGGGGCGATCGTCTCTACTGTTCCTTCAGGTGTGCCAATCTCAACCCTGCGAACGTGTGGATGCTTTGAAATGTCCGCCACTTCGTTCAGTCGCCCATATGCCAAACCGGCCGCCTCAAGCTCCTGCATCGCTTCGTGGCAGGACAGCTCGGAAAACCGCAGCTCAATTATCTCATCAAGTTGAGGACGGTGGCCGAGGCGCTCCATGTTGTCGGCGAAACCAAGTGCACGCGTGAGCTCAGGCCGCTTCAGGAATTTCTCGCAGAAATTCACCCATTCCCGGTCATTCTGCACGGAAAAGATGACGTCCTTGCCATCGGCGCAGCGATAGGCGCCATAAGGCGCCAGCGAGGGGTGTTTCACGCCCGCGCGTACCGTGTGGTAGCTGCTGTAGTCGTGTTGCAGGACCGGCACGTTCATCCAATCGGCGACGGCATCGAACAGGGACACCTGAATGCTAGCCCCTTCGCCAGTGACCTCGCGATGATACAGCGCCTGAAGTATGGCGCTATGTGCCGTCATGCCTGCCGAGATGTCGCAAACCGACACACCCACACGGGCGGGTCCCTGTTGCGTCCCGGTGATCGCACACAGACCGGTTTCGGCTTGGACGATGAGATCATAGGCCTTGAGGTGAGAAAATGGCCCCCCCTCCCCAAATCCCGAAATGTCGCAGGTGATTAGCCGCGGAAAACGGCGACGCAGATCCGCAGATCCGAAGCCGAGTTTTTCGATGCTGCCTGGCTTCAGATTCTGGATAAAGACGTCAGCAGCAGCAACAAGCGTGTCCAGCACAGCACGGTCCGCCTCCAACCTCAAATCCAAGCATACTGACTCCTTACCCCGGTTGAGCCAAACGAAATAGGCGCTTTGCCCCCGCACCAACTTATCGTATTTCCGGGCAAAGTCTCCCTCAGGCCTCTCAACCTTGATCACCCGGGCGCCTGCATCGGCAAGACGAGACGATGCATACGGTGCAGCAACGGCCTGCTCCACAGCTACGACAGTGATCCCCTCAAGAGAGTTCTGCATGCAACACCGCGCTCTTCATCCAACATTTTCGTTTTGAGCCCGACGACGATTCAGCATCGCAAGCAACCGATTCTGTTCATTGCCCACGATCGAGAATGCCTCGTCGACTCCCATTCCAGGCTTCGCAAGCATCATGTCTGCCTGGGTCGCCATCGATATGTGGACGGAAGCCTGGGCAGAGAGATCTGTCTCGGTACAGCTTCCTCCAACGTACGCGCCTACCTTGT
>NZ_RZTB01000218.1:0-4425 GCF_003997735.1 Mesorhizobium sp. M7A.F.Ca.MR.148.00.0.0
CATCGGGACCGAGCGGCGGAATGCGCCACTGTCGCGTCTTGTCGCGCAGCAGCCCGTCACAGCCTTCCGCGGCAAAGCGCTCCTGCCAGCGCCAGACGTCGGTCTTCGACTTGCCGATGCGGCGCATGACCTCGCCGGTGCCGACGCCGTCGGCGGGCAAAAGCACGATCTCGGCGCGCCAGACATGCTTTTGCGGGGCGTTGCGATCCGGCCGACGAAACGGTGAACGATCTTCCTGTGCGCATGCGCCAGACTCGCACGCGCAGGCCAGAAAGGGAATCTCTGATTGGGCTCCTATGTCAGGCGGGAACCACTAGAGGCCGAGACCGCCGATGCAGACATGTTTGGTGTCGAGATAATCCACGATGCCCTGGAGGCCGCCTTCCTTGCCGAGGCCCGATTCCTTGACGCCGCGGAACGGCACCTCCGGCGTGGTGATCAGGCCTTCATTGACGCCGGTACTTCAGTCCTTCCATCACGCGGAAGGCGCGACCGAGATCGCCGGTGTAGAAGTAGGCCGCGAGGCCGAACTCGGTGTCGTTGGCGAGCGGCGTGCCCGACCTGAGACATGGGTGACGTTTTGTACCGGACACGGATGAAGTGCACCCCTCGGGTGAGCGTTTGCTCGATAATATCCACTGAAGTGAAGCAGTCGGTCTTAATGCTGGAACTCATGCCACCCGACCGACCCGGGAATTCGCAGCAGCGGCGCCGTCGAGTGCAGAACGAATGCCGTCAACCAAGGGGGTCGATCTCGCTTTCGGTGATTATATAGGGCGGACAGATTCCAAGCACGTCTCCCATATTGCGGATCATGACGCCGTGCTCGCGGCACCGCCGCTCGACATCGCCGATCCTCAGCTCGGGCGCGAAGACGCGACGGGCGCACGATCCTCGACGATCTGAACCCCCGCGATGAAGCCGCGGCCGCGGGCTTCACCGACAAGCGGATGGTCGCCGAGCGCGTCCGCGAGGGCTCCATGCAAGTGATCGCCGAGACGACGCGCCTGGGTCACGAAATCGATCTCGCTGTAGATCCTGATCGCCTCGGCGGCGACGGCCGCTATCACCGGATGACCGGAGTAGGTGAAACCGTGACCGAACACGCCGACCTTGTGGGCCTCGTCAGCGGCGCATTGATAAATCTTGTCGAGATAATGACGCCGCCAATGGGCAGGTGACCGGATGAAAGCCCCCTGGCGATCGAGAGCATGTCCGGTTCCATCCCAAATGTCTGGCTACCAAACCAGTTCCCGGTGCCTCCGAAGCCGCAGACCACCTCGTCGGACAGCATGAGGATAATTTCTCACTTTCTTGCGAAGATCGGGGGTGTCCACGGTCATTCGTATTACGCGAGATCCGCGAGGCCAAAAACCATCATACCAGAGAGGCGAAACTGCTATCTAGGTGTTTAGATGCAAGAAATTAATCCTGCATTGTTCCCGCACCAGGAACACCCGAGAGGATACCAAGCAGTATTGAACCTTGTTGAAAATGCTCTCGGCGCGCTGGGCGTTATAATTTCTCGAAGGCGATCACAAGGACGTCGCGATAAGCGTACGGCATTTTCAGGTTTTCGGCCACAATCGACGATACATCGTGAAAGGTTTCGCGGTCGTTGCAGATCACAAAATCATTCGGGGAGTTCATTTCGACCTCGCCGAGGAACTCCTTTGAGGCGTCGGTGATCATGCTCATGCCGCCGGTGACGTTGACCCGCCCAATCATATAGCAAGCAATGAAGTCCACCCCGTCCTGGTGAAGGCCCTCGGGTGCCGGTTTGCCGTTTACACCATCGCGCGCGACAATCCGGTAGGGATGGATCTTGATATTCCAACGATCATGTCGGGCGGCTTCACATAGAATTCTGCAGAAACCTGTCAGAATCTTTTCTAAGACGGGATGGTCTATAAAGGAGTTTTCAAGGGGCTCGAAGTGGCGCTTGAAGCCGCCATTCAGATGATTGACACTTTTTGATTGTTCGTAGGGGGCGTGGGGTAGGAGCCTAAAGATTCCGTCAGTCGCGTCATATTCAAAAGCGCTATAGCGCCGGTAACGATATGTTCCGCCGTCACGCATGTATTCATCGAGAAGAAGTCGATTCCAATGGTCAGCAAAGTTCTTCCAGGCTGCATCAATTTCGATGCCAAAGCAGGCTTCGGCGCGCTCGCCTTTTGAAAACCACCATCCATTTGTCACCAGACCGTCAGTGCATTGTTGACTGAGGTTGGCCGGCGCCTGGGGTGCGTTGTTTTCCACGGGTGTCTCCCTTTTGGTGACTTGGCGAGGACGGAACGCTTTGGACAACGCTATGTGGGTTGCGGCTTGGTATTCCCAAAGGTCGCGGTCCCTAATGTATCTCGGCGTCCTGGCTCGGATCGACCGAGGTAAAAAGCGTGTGTGGTCGACTATGTAGCTGACGCTCCCGCTAACGCCCTCGAGGGCGGATGCAATGGCCCGTTCGCACATCTGGTGAATAGTACTGCCCCATGCACCTGAAACCGCCTCTTGGGACCAGGCTTGCTCAAGCCCTTGCTTCAAAACGATTGATGCCACGTCAAGAGAAGCGGTTTCGAGGTGACGCAGCGCGTCGAAGATAATGGCCGCGGCAGGGGCCTCGCGGACTTCGAGAACCTTTTGGCCGGTTGTGATGTGTTCAAGCCCGACAAAGCGGCCGTGCCCGAATTTGCCGACCGTGTTATTCAGGAACGGGATTGCGTCGACCAATGCAACATCACGGTCATCAATTGACACGAGACTTCCGTCTGCAAACCCGAGTTTGATCTCTACCGGCTGCTCTGCGGGAATGTGGCGCGTCCAAGCAAATGCCTCCTCGGGGATGGAAAAGTTCTCGGGATCTTCCAAAGGCCCCGACTCGAATTCCCGACACCAGAGGTTTTCGTCCGCGCTCCACGTGCGGTCCGCCACAAAAGTCGCTCCACACTTGGACAGGTCGGAGGTCTTCTGTTGTCGGGATATCACAGAGCATTCATACGGACTGCCGAAGTTGCCGGAAAATCCTGAGCGCTTAATGCTATTGTTAAGGCGCGGAAGACTGTTTTGAGAAAGGTTTGCTGTATGAAGAACCAGCCGTGAGTTGATTGACCTAGCATGATTAACAACCAAAGATGCGATTATGGGACGGCTCAACGAACTGCTCAACGGATAGATGCCAAGGTACTTGGCGTGGGCTCGAATGGCTGATTTCACGCCTTGTTCGACAAAGGCATCCCGCCCTTCGAGGCAGACAAAGCGCGCGCCGAACATGGCTGCCGTCCGTTCCAACAAAGGCTGATCGATGCGCGTTCCGACATCCGCTGCGACAGCTTCAATGTTCGCAAAGCCAAGGCTTTGCAGCTTGTAGAGAAGATAGGTGCTGTCGAGACCGCCGCTGAACATGGTTGCAACTGGTGCGGTTCGGTCCGGAAAAGCCTCCAGATCTTCAAAACTCGAAATGCCGCCGATGGCGGGTTTGGTGGAAGCCAAGATGGGGTTCATTTGGATGTCCTGCTCTCAAACCAGATGCCAGCAAACGTCCCAGCGAGGACGAGGCCTGCGCCTATCAAGCTCGGTACTGTCAAAGGCTCATTCAGAAGAAGGTGCGCTAGAACGAAACCAAAAAAAGGTTCTGTTCCCATCAAGAAGCCAACCCGTGTCGGTGTGGATTTTCTCACTGCGGCATTTTGAATGTAGAATGCAGCGAGGGTGCAGAAGAGTGCAAGGAAGGCAACAGCGCCCCAAAACTGAAGGGTGGCCCTCACAACAAGGCCTGAAATTCCGAACTGAGCGACGGCCAAAACGAAAGTAAGTGTTGCCACCGTCGATCCTTGGATGGCCGTCAGGGCTGCAGATGAAATCTGCCGGCCGGCCAGAAGGCGTTTGGTGGAAACGACCATAACCGCTCGCAGAATCGCGGCCCCCAAGACAAGCGCGTCACCCGGGCTGAACCTGCTGATCCCGCCAGTGAGAATGCCGACACCGATGCACGCTATGGCAGCACTTGCCAAAATGCCCGTAGGTGGAAGTCGCCGTGATAGCCCATAGTCGATGCTCGGCGTGAAAATCACACAAAGCGATATGATCAAGGCCGTGTTCATTGCGCTTGTCGATGCAACGCCGTAAGTTTCAGCAATAAAGATGCAAAAAAGTATTGTTCCCAATGCGAAGCCGCGGATGAAATCGCCCCAGGAGACCAATGCGATCTCATGTCTTGCAGCCACTGCCGTAATGATCGTAGTAATCAGGAAGCGATAAAGAACAAGTATCGAAACCGGCGCGTAGAACAGTGCGCCTTTCCCGACCGGATAGCTCGCCCCCCAAACGAATGCGACTCCCAGCAAGGCTAGATCCACCGAGAAAGATGGCGTCCGTGTTTTCCTGACAGGTATTGGAGAACTTTCGAAAACGTCAACCTTCAAAGTTTCC
>NZ_RZTB01000219.1:0-4287 GCF_003997735.1 Mesorhizobium sp. M7A.F.Ca.MR.148.00.0.0
CCTATTCCGCAGCCACCTTGGCCATCGGATTGTTCGGGTGCGTCGTCCAGTTGGCATAGACCGGCGATACCGGCCTGCCGGTGCGCTGGTCCATCACGCCGGCTGCCAGCGGCTCCATGGTGATGCAGTTCTCGACCGGGCAGACATTGACGCAGAGATTACAGCCGACGCATTCGGCCTCGATCACCTCGAAGTGCCTGACGCCGTCGACCATGCTGGTAATCGCCTGGTGCGAAGTGTCCTCGCAGGCGATGTGGCAGCGGCCGCATTTGATGCAGGCATCCTGGTCGATACGCGCCTTGGCGACGTAGTTCAGGTTGAGATACTGCCAATCGGTCACGTTGGGCGTGGCGCGGCCGACGATGTCGTTGAGCGAGGCGTGCCCCTTCTCGTCCATCCAGTTTTCGAGACCCGCGATCATTTCCTGCACGATCTTGAAGCCATAGGTCATCGCCGCCGTGCACACCTGCACATTGCCGGCGCCGAGCGCCATGAATTCGGCCGCGTCACGCCAGGTGGTGATGCCGCCGATGCCGGAGATCGGCAGGCCGCGGGTTTCGGGATCGCGCGCGATCTCGGCCACCATGTTCATGGCGATCGGCTTCACCGCCGGGCCGCAATAGCCGCCATGCGAGCCCTTGCCGTCGATTGTCGGCTGCGGCGCGAAGCTGTCGAGGTCGACACCGGTGATCGAGTTGATGGTGTTGATCAGCGACACCGCGTCGGTGCCGCCGGCATGTGCCGCCCGTGCGGGCTTGCGCACATCGGCGATGTTGGGCGTCAGCTTGGTGATGACGGGCATGCGGGTGTTCTGCTTGCACCAGCGCACCACCATTTCGATATATTCCGGCACCTGGCCGACAGCCGCGCCCATACCGCGCTCCGACATGCCGTGCGGGCAGCCGAAATTGAGCTCGATGCCGTCGGCTTCGGTCTCCTCGACCACCGGCAGGATCGCCTTCCAGGCCTCCTCGACGCAAGGCACCATCAGCGAGACGACGATGGCGCGGTCGGGCCAGTCCTTCTTGACCTGCTTGATCTCGCGCAAATTGACCTGCAGGTCGCGGTCGGTGATCAGCTCGATGTTGTTGAGGCCGAGCAGGCGGCGGTCGGCGCCCCAGATCGCGCCATAGCGCGGGCCGTTGACGTTGACCACCGGCGGGCCTTCCTCGCCGAGCGTCTTCCACACCACGCCGCCCCAGCCGGCCTTGAAGGCGCGGATGACGTTGTAGGCCTTGTCGGTCGGCGGCGCCGAGGCAAGCCAGAACGGATTGGGCGACTTGATGCCGACGAAATTGTTTCTGATATCTGCCATGCTCATGCCCTCCCGTTCGAGGTCAGTGCCCGGTTGATGCTCTCCGCAGCGTCGCGCCCCTGCGCGACCGCCGAGACGGTGAGGTCGTCGCCACCGAAGATGCAGTCGCCGCCGGCCCAGACCCTGGCAAGCGACGTACGCCCTTCCGCATCCACCTTGATGCGGCCGGCTTCGAGATCGATCGACGCACCGCTGCCGTTGAGGGCTGCCGGCACAAAACTCTGTCCGATCGCCTTGAACACCTGGTCGGCAACGAGCGTCAGGGTCTCGCCGGTGCCGGCAAGCCTGTCGCCGTTCATGGCGGTGTATTCGAGTTCGACGCCCGACACTTTGCCGCCCTCGGAGATCACCCGCTTCGGCTGCAGCCAGTGGCGGATGGTGACGCCATTAGCGGCGGCCAGATCCTGCTCGAACTCGGACGCATTCATGTGCTCCTGGTCGCGTCGGTAGCAGATCGTCACCTCTTCGGCGCCGAGCAATTTCGACTGCACGGCCGCGTCGATCGCCGTCATGCCGCCACCGATGACGACGACGCGGCGGCCAACCGGCAGGCCGGAAAGGTCGCTGGCCTGGCGCAGTTCGGCAATGAACTCGACCGCGTTGATGACGCCGTCGGCGTCCTCGCCATCGGCACGCAGCGCATTGACGCCGCCAAGGCCCATGCCGAGAAACACCGCATCGTAATTGCGGATCAGATCCGACAGCTGATAGTCGCGGCCAAGGGCCTTGCCGTTCTGGATGTCGATGCCGCCGATCGCGGTCACATAATCGACTTCGGCCTGGGCGAAATCGTCGACACTCTTGTAGGCGGCGATGCCGTATTCGTTGAGGCCACCGGCTTTCGCGCGCGCCTCCAGAATGGTCACGTCATGGCCGTGGCGGGCGAGCCGGTGCGCGGCGGCAAGGCCGGCCGGCCCGGCGCCGACTACGGCGACAGTCTTGCCGGTCGGCTCGGCGCGCGGATAAAACTGCTTGTTCTCGCTCATGGCGACATCGGTGGCATAGCGCTGCAGGCGGCCGATCTGCACCGGCTTGCCTTCCGCCACTTCGCGCACGCAGACTTCTTCGCACAGCGTTTCGGTCGGGCAGACGCGGGCGCACATGCCGCCCAATATGTTCTGGTCGAAGATGGTCTTGGCCGAACCGATCGGATTGCCGGTCGAGATCTGGCGGATGAACAGCGGAATGTCGATCGAGGTCGGGCATGCGTTCATGCACGGCGCGTCGTAGCAGAAATAACAGCGATCGGATTCGACCAGCGCCTCGTGGTGATCGAGCGGCGGATGCAGGTCGGAAAAATTATCCGCATACTGGTCGGCCGAGAGCCTGCCGCCCGCAATGCCTTCCCTGAATTGGCCTTCTGGCATCGTCAGTTCCCCATGTTTTCTTTTGGGGAAGGCTAGCACGTTTTATTTTTTTATCAATTGGTCAATTTTCGGCGCAAGCCACTGAAAAGGCTGAGTAATAACATGAATTCTTTACTCATGTTATCGGAGGCCGCTGCGTCTACAGTGCGAGTGAATGGCCGGGTTCAAGCTTACAGCCATGAATGGTCTTGACCTCCTCCGCGACCAGTTGCTGCAATCGCCACAGATTGCGGTCATGGATGCCGAACGCCTCGAGGTGGCTGACCGTGTTGTAGAGATATTCGGCGCCGGATCCGATATGCCCGCAGGCTCTGGCCAGCACGCTCGCCACTCTGTCCAACGGCTGGTTCAGCGACGTTCCCCTGCCCTTCACGCCGACCCAAAAACCGAGCGCGCGCAGCGTGCCTTGCGGCGTATGCACCGGCAGCCAGCGGACCGTCTCGATGCTTTCGTGGTCGCTGATCTCGCGCCGCAGCAGCCTTTCGATCTGCGCCGGCTTCTCACCCTCAGGCAAGCGATAGATCACGCCGTTGCAGCGCCCGCCCCGTTCGAGCGCCATCATCAACCCAGGCTGCTCGGCGCTGCCGCGCCACCGCACCATGTCGAGGCAGAAAGAGCGGTGCCAGCCAAAGGCCGTGGCGAGCTGTTGCTCGACCGACTCGAATTCCGGCTTCCAGATCAGCGACCCATAGGCGAACACCCATAACGGTCCCTCATCGGCTTCATTGGACAGCCGCAAGGCAAGGCTTTGAAAGTCCTCGTCGTTCATGTCTGTCCAGCTCGGGTCCGGGCCGGGATCGGCCTCTTCCCGATGGCACAGTGCGACAAGCTCGGGCGTGAGCGACATCAAGCGCATGGACGACAACCCCTCATCACCGCAGAGAAATCGAAAACCGCTGGGTGCGCAACCAGGGACCGCTTGGCACACACACCCATTGTTGTCCGGGCGGTGTCGGATTTCCGTCGTGAGGATCGTCCTATGATGGACGACGATCACACATGAAAGGTGAGGAGACCGAAAATGCCAAAAACCCCGATGCCCTTCTTCTGGTACGAATTGATGACATCAGATCTCGACGCTGCCCAGGCGTTCTACCCCAAAGTGGTCGGCTGGAAGGCCCAGCCTTTCGACGTGGCGCCGGGCATGCCGCGCTATGTCGTCATGAATGTGGGCGAACGTGGCGTCGGCGGCCTGATGACCTTGCCCGAGGATGCCGCCAGGATGGGCATGCCGCCTGCCTGGCTTGGCTATATCCACACCAGGGATGCCGACGCTGCCACGGCATCGCTGGAGAAAGCCGGCGGCACCGTTCACCGGCAGCCCGACGACATTCCGGGTGTCGGCCTTGCCGTCGTCGCCGATCCGCAAGGCGCGACGTTCATGTTCCTGCAGCCGAACGGCCCTGACCAACCTGTCGTGCCGGCCGGCACGCCGGGTCACATCGGCTGGCACGAGCTTTATACGAGCGACTGGAAAGCCGCGTTCGATTTCTATTCCGAGCAGTTCGGCTGGGTCGACGCCGGCGATTTCGACATGGGCCCGATGGGCACTTACCAGACCTTTACGGCCGGCCCCGAATCCGGCGGCGGCATCATGAACAAGCC
>NZ_RZTB01000021.1:0-8365 GCF_003997735.1 Mesorhizobium sp. M7A.F.Ca.MR.148.00.0.0
GTCCGCGGCAGGGCCTGGCGGAAGTTCTTGGCGTAGTCTGCCGGCATTTTGGGCGGCATCAGCGGCTCATACGCATCTACCAGCGCTTCGATCACGACTGGGCCTTGCGTGGCGAAAGCCTGGTCGAGAACCATCTCGATCTGATCGGCCCGCTCGATGCGAAAACCCTTTGCGCCCATTGCTTCCGCCGCCATGGCAAAATCGATCGGCTGCAATTCGCAACCAAATTGCGGATTCCCCAGAAACATCATCTGCTCCCAGGCGATCTGATTGAGCATGTTGTTCTTGATCACCAGAACCTTCAGCGGGATCTTGTAGCGCACCGCCGTCGAGAATTCGCCGAGCTGCATGGCAAAGCCGCCATCGCCGACGATGGCGGCAATCGGTCGACCGGGAAACGCTATGCCGGCAGCGATGGCGTAGGCGAGACCGCAAGCCATCGACGCCAGCGATCCGGACACTCCAAATGCCTGGCCGCTGCGAAGATCGACATGGCGGGCGGCCAGCTCCGTGTTCTGACCGGAATCCGTGGCCAGGACCGTGTCGTCGGCCAATCTTTGTCCGAACGCCCGGGCAATCGCCTGTGGCTTCAAGGGTTGCGCCTGCACGTCTTCCGACTGCCGCATCATCTCGCGCCATTTTCTCATTGTCTCCTGGGAACGGCGCAGGAATTCATCGGAGGGCTTCTGCGTCAGACGTTGGTTGAGCGCGCGCAATGTCTCGGTCGCGTCGCCGACAAGGCCGGCCTCGACCGGAAAGCGCAAGCCGATCCGCTGCGCATCGCAGTCGATCTGGACGCCACGGGCCTGCCCGGGCTGCGGGTAGTATTCGATATAGGGAAAGGTCGAACCGACAATCAGCACCGCGTCGCAGCTCTCCATCGCCTCTTGCGAAGCCAGGGTTCCAAGAATGCCGATCCCGCCGGTGGTGTAGGGATGGTCGTCCGGCAGCACCGCCTTGCCCAGCATCGCGACAGGAGCCTGCAGTAGGCGCGCCGTGTGTTCGAGTTCGGCGGCAGCGCCAATAGCGCCTCGCCCGGCAAGGATCGCAACCCGTGAAGCGTCATTGAGAATGGCGGCGGCTTTGTCGAACTCAACGTCCAGCGGTACGCTGTGACCGGCGAACATATCCTGCGGCGTGTGCGCCGGGCGATTGCGCTTGGAGCGCTTCGACGGATCGCTCTCCTGCTCCTGGATGTCGCTGGCAATCGAAAGATGGGCGACGCCCTTGCGCGCCAGCGCGGTTCGGCAGGCAAGGCTGGCGACGTTTTCCATATGCGCGGCGTCGGCGACATGTGCATTGTAAACGGAGACATCGTGGAACACGCGCGTCAGATCGACATCCTGTTGCGTGAACGTCTCGATCAGATCGTGGAACTGCATGCCCGTAATCGCCAGCACCGGAGCTGGTCGAGCTTGGCGTCATAGAGGCCGGTCAGAAGATGTGTTCCGCCGGGACCGGACGTCGCAAGGCACACGCCCAGCTTTCCTGTCAACTTGGCATACGCACATGCCATGAAGGCAGCCGACTCTTCATGCCGGACCTGAACGAAGGCAATCTTGTCGCGCCGCGTCCGCAACGCTTCCATGACGCCGTTTATGCCGTCTCCCGGCAAGCCGAACACCACCTCCACGTCCCAGGCGACGAGCGTATCGATGAGAATTTCTGCTGCATTTGGCATGTCGGGGTAGCTCCGGTGGATGGTGTCCGAACCGGTGAATCCCGAGTTGGTTCCTTCGTCACAATAAATCGTGACAGGTTTCTGGAAGCGATCTTCCAGGAGCGGTCTATTCGATCTGCTCAAACGTGCATTGCCGTGGCGCCTTGTCGGGGCGCCAGCGCAGCAGTTTGGTGCCGTGGCGGAACCGATTGCCGGTAACGCGGTCGAAGCGGACCTCCACCACCAGTTCAGGCTGCAAGGGTGCCCATTGTCCGCTGCGCTCCGTGCTCCAGCGGCTCGGGCCGCCGGGCGCCTTGCCGGTGAATCCGGGCTCTGACCGCAGCCCTTCCAGCCGGCGCGTGAGCGCTCCTCTGTCGGTCCTGGCGATGGTCGACGTGAAGCCGACGTGATCGAGCTTGCCGTCGTCATTGTAGAGGCCGAGGAGCAGCGAGCCAACCTCACGACTGTCCGCGAGATAACGGAAACCGCCGACAACGCAATCGGCGGTGCGCCTCGGCTTTACCTTCACCATCGCACGTTCGCCGCACAGATAATGCTCATCAAGCACTTTGGCCATGATGCCGTCGGTCGATCCATGGCCGGAGCCGTGTAGCCATCGAGCCGCCGTGGCTGCATCATAAGTGCACTTCGACAGGCGAAGATCTGGACTGTTCGAGGAGGTCACGAAGTCCTCGATCGCTCGCCGCCTTTCCACAAGTGGCTTGCCCGTGATGACCTCGCCGCCCGGCCTGGCAAGCATGTCGAAGAGGATCAGACTGGCAGGCGTCTGCGAACTCAGTTTGCGGATTCTGCTTTGTGCCGGGTGAAGGCGCATCTGCAGCGCCTCGAAGGAAAGCTCACCGTCAATATCAATGACAATCTCGCCGTCGATGACGAAGTGCCCGCACTTGAGGTCACGCAAAATGTCCGTGATTTCTGGAAAATAGCGGCCGAGCGGCTTGCCGGATTTGGCGCGCAGGTCAACGGTGTCGTCGCTCTTGAAAGCCAGGCAGCGAAACCCGTCCCATTTGGGCTCGTACTGCCAGCGGTTTCCATCCCGGGGGATTTCATCGGCAAGCTTGGCCTCCATCGGAGACGTGTCCAGCGGGAGCGGGAAGGCGTTTATTGGTTCATGCACGGGTAGGCCTCCAAAACCGGTTCAGGAACGGCTCCGGCTTTTTTCAACTTCCAGGACTGGCACCGCGTTCCATCTGACGGTTCATGCCTGGTTCTTCGCGATGGGACATTTTCATTTGCCGCGGAACCCGGATGACGGCTGGCCGCTTTGATGTCATCGGCAGCGCTAACGGAGATGCCCCATCGATCCCTCATTGTGGATAGCTTTTGTCGGAACCGTCATTCTCATGCAGGTGCCGCCAGGTCCCGACAGCATGCTGGTGATGGCCCGCGGCATCGGACAGGGGCGCGACGTGGCGCTGTTCACGGTGCTCGGCATGACGCTGGGCGCCGGACTTGTGCAGCTTCCGCTGATTGCATTCGGCCTGTCCTCGCTTGTCCACGCCTCGCCCCTGGCGTTCAATCTGCTTCGATGGGCCGGGGCGGCCTACATCGTCTGGCTGGGTGTCCGGCTGCTGCTTTCATCCTCGGCAACCATTCCCACAGGTGACCTCAAGGCCCTGCGGCCGCTCGCCGCCGCCCGGGAAGGAATGATCGCCAATCTGAGCAATCCCTGGCCTTTGATGTTCATGGTTGCGTTCCTGCCGCAGTTTGTCGATCCGCACAGGGGCTCCGTCACGTTGCAGCTGGTGCTGCTTGGCGCAACACAGAAGCCTTGGCATCGGGCGCGGCCGGGGCATGGGTCATGCGGCACCCTCGCGCAAGGCTTTGGCAGCAGCGGCTCGCCGGCTCTCTCATCATCGGCCTCGGCTTACGGATGGCGATCGGCGGCGGTACGAGCCGCTGACCAAGCGGATGAACGGGCTGGGCCGAACACTCGACTTTGGCGCCGCGGGATTTTCTTTCGGGGAAAGTTTTGTGCCAAGTCGCCTGAATGACAGGCTCCGACACCCTTCTTCAGTGGAGCGGAGCATTCGCTTGGATGTTCGGCTCCGCCGCAAGAACCCGCATCGGATGAAACGCCGTCGCGGGCCGGGACTGTGTCCAGGAACAAAAAGACTGACCAGAGGTTCGAATTCGATCTCATGCAGCTTGAAACGGCTGCTTCATCGGCATCCGATTGGAAGTTCGTCATGATTTGTTGCGTGGCCCCGGTAAAGACGCGCCTTCAATGAACAAGCCACCTGATGCGGGCCAAAGGGCAAGCGGCCAAAAAAAAGGCGGCGTCGTTCGGGCTCTCGGGCTTGGTCTGATCACCGGGGCGGCCGATGACGACTGCTCGGCCATCGGTACCTACGCGAGCGCCGGAGCCCGGTTCGGGCCCGACCTGCTGTGGACGGCACCTGTCACGCTGCCGATGATGTATGTCGTCGTCTATCTTTCATCCAAACTTGGCCAGGTTTCGGGTCGCGGGCTTTTCAAGGTCATATCGGACTTCTATCCGCGCTGGCTGCTATGGTCCGTGCTGGTGGGCGTGCTGATTGGCAACACGATCGAGGCAGCCGCCGATCTTGGCGCCATGTCGGCGGCCATCGTGCTGTTCGTTCCTCTGCCTGCTCCCTTGGTCGTCATTGCCGTTGCGGTCGTCATTTTTGCCCTGCAGGTGTTCGGATCGTATAAATTGATCCGAAATGTGTTCCGGTGGCTGGCTCTGGCTCTGCTCGCCTATGTGGTCTCCGCGGTGCTTGCCAAACCGGATGCAGCCTCCGTTCTGCGTGGCACGCTGTTGCCAAAAATCGAGTTCAGCCGAGAATACCTGTCCATCCTCGTCGCCATCGTCGGGACCACGCTCTCCGCATACCTTTACACATGGCAGTCCAATCAGGAGGTGGAGGAGGAGATCGCCAAGGGTCGAACGAGCCTCGAAGAGCGCAAAGGCGCCACCGAGGGCGAGCTGCGCCGATCCCGCCGCGATATCCTGATCGGCATGACGTTTTCCAATCTGATCATGTATTTCATCATCCTTTCGACAGGGTCGACGCTCTACAAGGCCGGGCAGACGCAGATCGAGACAGCGGCACAGGCGGCCGAAGCGCTGCGGCCGCTTGCTGGCGACGCTGCCGGCATTCTCTTTGCGGCCGGTGTAATTGGCGTCGGCTTTCTGGCCGTGCCGATCATGACCGCTGGCGCTGCTTTCGATTTCGCCCAGGCGATGGGATGGAAGAATAGCTTGCATGCCAAACCCCGGCAGGCTCCCAAATTCTACATCGTGATCGGGGTCATAACGCTGGTGGCGGTGGGCCTCAATTTCTTCGGCTTCAACCCGATGAAAGCTCTCGTCTGGTCCGGCATCGTGCAAGGATTTTCAACGCCGCCGCTGCTGCTTCTCATCCTCATCATGACCAACAATCGCAAGATCATGGGCGACAAGGTGAACAGCACAAGCACGAACATTCTGGGCGGCGTGACGACCCTGGCGATCTTTGCAGCGTCGGCGGGACTGGTGGCAAGCTGGTTCCTGTAGCTCGCCGGGCGGGAAGGATGTTCAGGCGCGGTGGAACATCGGCGGTCAATTGTCGTTGAGACGCTTGTGGGAGAAAGGAGGTTGTCCATGTCGAAGTTGCAGGCCGCCACTCCGGATCGTCTAAGACAACTCAGGCTTGAGGCGTCGGCCCATTTCGCTCCGTTAATGCTGCACGAGGCTTTGCTGCGTCTTTCCCATGCCTGTGGGAGTGAAAGTCTTGAGCGGTTCGAGAAAGCCATGGTCAATCGCATCGAAGAAGCAAAAGACGATCGTGCGGACTTCGAAACTATTAAGGAATTAGCGATCGAGCAGTTATATTCCTTGATTCGAGACGCGAACGATTCGCCAAAAAAGAAACAGCCGCTGGAGAACATAGAAAGTCGCAGAACGCCCGGCCGCTCCGAAGAACCCCAAACACTCGAGGATCAGTTACAGGCAGGATTGGAAGATTCTTTTCCGGCCAGCGATCCGCCTGCGGTCGTATCCACAGCAATTCCGGGTGGAGCGAAGAAGCTGGTCGGAACCGACGAAGTTTTGAAAAAGCAGCGAGAACAAGCAGCTAGAAAGAGCAGCTAATCATAGGGCGCCGTGCCAGAAGGCTAGGAGGCGAACCACCCAGATTGCGGCAGCCGGCATCGCTTGCCGGCTGTTATCGCGTCAAAGCTTTACAGCCGCCTCCCTTGCCCAGAGCCGCAGTTTGCGGCACGACTGCACAAATGTCTCGACCGAGGCTGCCGTATCCAATGCTATCAGCCCCTCATCGGCATCGGGAGCGACGCCTGCTTTGGCCAGGAGCGGCTCGGCCCCCGGGGTGAAGCCGATGAACTTGCAGTGCGCAAACGCGTCAGACACGAAATCCTTCGCAGCGGCCTCCTTGGCCAGCAACTCGGCGCCCGCCTCGGAGAGGAGCAGCACCACCGCGTCGAACAACACGGACGGACCGCCGTCGATCATGTGCCTTGCCTCGATGTGAGTGCCGTCGGCGGCTTCGACGCCGCCCACCTTGGGCGCAACCACCTCCATCACCGCGCCTTCCGCTTCGATGGCGGAACGAAGTTCCTCGAACAGCGCGACATCGGCTCCATCGCTAAGCATGACACCGACTTTGCGGCCTTCGAAACTATTGGGTCCATTTTGGATGATGCTAAGCGCCGGCGACGGCGGCAAGTCATCGCGCGGCAGAACGGCGGCTTCGGCAGGTTGGGGCATGTCACGGATGCCGAGCTTATCGGCGACCGTGGTCGCCAGCGTTTCATCGATGTTCAACAAATGCGAAACCATGCGCTCGCGGATCGCCGGCGCCTGGACCTTGCTCAGTTCAAACGTCAGCGCCATCGCGATGTGACGCTGCTCCGGTGGTGTCTGGCTGTTGAAGAATTGCCGGGCCTGGCTGTAGTGATCGGCGAAGCTCTCCGCGCGCAGACGTACTTTCTGCCCTTCTTCGGCATCGGCGAAAGAACGGAAGCCACGCTGCGGATCCTCGCGCGGTCCCAGTCCCCATGAGTTCGGCTCATAGTTGGCACGACCGGCCGGGTTGCGCATGGCCATGTGCCCGTCCTGTTGAAAATGGGCGAACGGGCACTTCGGCGCGTTGATCGGCAGATGGGTAAAGTTCGGGCTGCCCAGCCGTTTCAATTGGGTATCGAGATAAGAGAAGTTGCGGCCTTGCAGTAGCGGATCGTTGGAGAAATCGATTCCGGGCGGCACATTCTGCGTCATGAACGCCACCTGCTCGGTCTCGGCGAAGAAATTGTCCGGCATCCGGTCGAGCACCAGCCGACCGACCGGAATTGGTTCGAGGATCTCCTCCGGAATGATCTTCGTTGCATCCAGGATATCGAAGTCGAAACTGTCGGCAAATGCCTGATCGAACAGTTGCACCGTCAACTCCCATTCCGGGAAATTGCCGGCCTGTATGGCCTCCCACAAATCGCGGCGATGGAAGTCGGGATCGGCACCATTGATCTTGACCGCCTCGTTCCAGACCACCGATTGCATGCCGAGCTTCGGTTTCCAGATGAATTTGACGAAGGTGGATTCGTCCTTCGCGTTGACGAGGCGGAATGTGTGCACACCAAAGCCTTGCATGAAGCGGAAGGAACGCGGGATCGCGCGATCCGACATGATCCACATCACCATGTGCATCGATTCCGGCATCAGGCTGATGAAGTCCCAGAAATTGTCGTGCGCCGTCTGTGCCTGCGGAAAGGCGCGGTCGGGCTCCTGTTTGGCGGCGTGGATCAGATCGGGAAACTTGATGGCGTCCTGGATGAAGAAGACCGGGATGTTGTTGCCGACGAGATCCCAATTGCCCTCCTTGGTGTAGAGCTTGACCGCGAAGCCGCGCACGTCGCGGGCGAGATCGAACGAGCCCTTGTTGCCGGCAACCGTCGAGAAACGAACGAATGCCGGCGTCTTTTCACCAACTCGCTGGAAAATGTCGGCACGTGTGTATTTGGCAAGTGACTCGTAGGTCTCGAAATAACCATGCGCGCCGTAGCCGCGGGCATGAACGACCCTTTCCGGGATGCGTTCGTGGTCGAAGTGGAAAATCTTCTCGCGAAAGTGAAAGTCCTCGATCAGCGATGGTCCGCGCTCGCCGATCCGCAATGTGTTTTGGTCGTCGGAGACAGGCGTTCCGAGCGCCGTCGTGAGCGCAGGCGTGTCGTCCCCCGCGATCTGGTGCAACTCGCCGCCATTTCCGCGCGCGCTATTCTGATCCAGTCCACTTGCCGATTGGCGAGCGGAGGGGCGAGCGGATTTGGCCATGACAGATCCTCGATCGATACCGGAAGGTTAAAGTGGTCAAGCCATCAAACTGCCGGTGAGCAGCTTTGTTCCCGTAAAAAATGGACGCTGGAGACACCGCTGTCGGAGGAGCCGAGACTGCTGCGGCGATGGTGCGCGCCGATCCGATGACAGATAGCTCAACCTGCGCACAATTTATGAAGAGTTGTCTCCAGCACGAGGAACGAACCAAACTTCCATGCATTTAGCTGGGGCTGCGTTCATACACTCTTTCTTCTGGGAGCTGGACCATTGTCATCCGGAGGCTGCCTTTTGGCCGACCAGGAAACCAATGAAGTTTCCATCGTTGACCTGATACCTGCCCTGCGGGCATTTGCGCGCACCATCGCCGCAGCAGTCTCGGCTCCTCCGACAGC
>NZ_RZTB01000021.1:8374-83511 GCF_003997735.1 Mesorhizobium sp. M7A.F.Ca.MR.148.00.0.0
GCGCACCTTCTGCCGCGTCCCCGACGACGCTGACGATCTCGTGCAGGAGACACTGACCAAGGGTCTCGCCAACATCGACAAGTTCGAACCCGGTACTCGAATGAAGTCGTGGCTCTTCACCATCATGCGCAACACTTATTATACCCGGGTCAAGATCGCTGCCCGGGAGGCGCCCGGCCTGCTCGATTGTGCGTCTTCGAGACCAATTTCGGAAGCCACCCAGGAATGGACCGTTCAGAGCAAGGAAGTTCACGGCGCCATTCAAAGGCTGCCTGAACACCAACGCGAGGTCCTGATGCTGATCGGCGTTTTGGGAGTGAGCTACGAGGAAACCGCCGACATATGCGGTTGCGCGGTCGGGACGGTCAAAAGCCGCCTGAACCGTGCGCGCGCCAACATCCTTGAATTCCTGGGGGAGAGTTCGCTGCAGACATTGATAGAAAGACGAAACCAGCTGTCGGATGGTCAGCTCGATGTCGAGGTCGACGGCCGCAGATAGTCAGTTCTTCACGTCGCGCCGACGTTTCTCGACGAGCGCGTTCTGCAATTCGATCGCCAGCTTGGTCAGGCGGTCTGGAATTTTTTCCTGCTCTATGGCGGCCAGCAGGGAAGCAATCTCCTGATCCACAGCCATCTCGACATGCGGATCCGCGGTATCGTCGCTCGAACGAGACATCACATTCTCTTGATAGCGGTCCCTTGATCCTAGTGTGGTGATAAGCGCCTGGCATTACAAGGCGGTGTCCACCGTCAAGAAGCTCACCAGCGGCCCCTCGCACAGATTTATTTCCTTGCTGCTCCTTCGTCGCCCCGGGCCATGGACGCGCTGCGGTGGCGTTCAATCCCTAGGCAATCGGTCAGCGGCCTGATCCTGATATTGATCGGACTTGATCCGATTGCCGTCCTGCCCGCGCTCCTGGCCATGCTGCTTCTTGTTGCGATTCGACAAGACCGCGTTTTCTTCGATCTTGTCCCTCTCCAGGGAGGTCATCGCGCCGGCGCCGGCACTCTTGCCTGGCTGCTGCGGCCGAATTGTTTTTTACCGCCGGATGCCATGATATCCTCCTTCAAATAGGGTACACTCGTCGGTGCCCGTTGTTCGAGGTCCGAACTGGCATCGCGCTGTAATGTTCCGCTTCACCCAGCGAGCAGAAAGGCGTCGCCATCCCACGACCGAAACGGCTTCTCGCCGTCGATGAGGACCCGCAATTGATGAGCTTGCGCCAGACGGCCGATATCATCGCGGTCTGAGAGAAGTGATCCGCGATAGGAATAGTTCAGCAAGGCGAGCCAGCCCGGCCGTTTCAGAACGCGCGCAATTTCGTCGAAATGCCGATCAGCCATGCCGGCCAGAACCAGATAGGGAAAGCTGTCCACCGCCAGCACGCAATCGAAACTGGCGTCGGCGAATTCGGACAGATCGAGACCGGAGGTTTGTCGCAACTCGACATTGCCGAGTGCGGCGCATTGCTCGGAGGCGATGGAGATCATCCTCGGCGATATGTCGATGCCGACCATGCGCTTGAAGGATTTGCACAGCGCGCGCTCGAAACGGCCGGTGCCGCAACCGATGTCGAGAATGCTCCGTTCCCTTCCGGTGAATTCTCGCGCTTCCAGCCATGCGACGATTTCGTTGGTCGTGACTGTGAGCCTTGCCTCATCGCCGAGGGATGCCAGTTGGACACTCGCGGCTCCCGAAATCGCTGCCGCGGCATCGAAGCTGGAGGCCAGCCGCATGACGACAGCGACATTCGTCTCGTCCTCATCGCGCTCATGCCGAACGGCGCCACCCGTTGCCCGCAACATGGCGAAGACGTCTGGTTTGCAGCGCAGCAGTCCGGCGACCCTTCGCAGCCTTGCTGCGTCGCCGGCATCCGCCGGCTGGACCTTCAGCACGACCTCCGCCAATTCCGCCGCTCCAATTGTGGGCGGCAGGTGGAGCGCCAGCCTGACGAGAACACCTTCGGCGCAAATGCCATCGGCCATGCAGTCTTCAACCGCCAGCCTGACCGATGTCGTGCGCCGGGCGGCTTTCGGTGCGGTTACACTCATGCATCAACTCCGCGTCCAGACCCTGCGCATCGTCCACCTGTCGACGGCGCCCCAGCCATATTTATAGGCCTCCTGGCCGCGCAGAAAATCGAACTCGCGCGCATCTTCGCGGATCGCTTCCGCGATTGCGTGGCCAATCAGGATCGCACCTGGGCTCTCCTCGGCATAAGCAGGGTCGAAGCCACCGAGATAAGCATAGGCACGGCCGCGGTGGTGAAATCCGTAATAAGCGCCGACGGTTCCGCCATCGATCGCGAACAGCCAGCATCGCACCAGACCGTGAGCGTCGAGCAAGGGAAGTGAGAGCCGATGGAATTGCTCGACGGCGGCGTTGGCCAACACACCGCCTCCTTGTTCGGCCCAGCGCATATTGTGCAGGCGGATCAATTGATCGAGGAAAGTTTGCGGACTGCCGCTTGCCGACAACAGCGCGATCCGGCCGCATCTTGATGCGGCTTGACGCGCCCGACGCAACTGGCGTCTGCGTCTTGCGGGGACGCAGCCTGCAAGCGTTTCGTCGCCGGCGAGGGCGAGCACGGGGCAGGCGGCATGGGCGGTCGGCCAATCCATCTCGGGATGCGTCATCGCAAGGGAGAGGCTGTCCTGCGGCAAGTCCGACAAGATCCATTGCGCCCACCCGATCGAGAGGATCGACTCGGCGACAATGTCGACGACCTCGGCTTCGCTCCCAGGGACAGCCAGAATGTCCAGATAATCGCTGAGCGAAATGCCGACCGGAAGCAGCTTCGAACCGGATATCCCATGCTCGAGATAGAATGGCGCCAGCCCGACCAGATCGTCGCCACGCCAGACCGCGACCGTCGCCAGTTCACCAGGTGCGAATGCGTGCCACCACGGCACCAGCCAGGCGGGAGATTGAAACGGCGTCGCCGAGGGACTCTGCTGCCACAGTTTCCACCAGTGCGGCGTCAAGGCGTCCAATTGTGCGAGGTCACCGATGATTTCGCTGCGCAGCACAGCTTAGCTCACGGCGTCGCCGCGAAGCGCCGGCGACCACTGCCAAGCTGTGCCAGCGCCTGATAGGCGTCCATGTAAGACGAGATCATCCGTTCCAGCGAAAACCGCCGTCGCGCTTCGGCCCTGCATGTCTCGGCATCCAAGCTGGGCGCCGCAAGAATGGCTTGGGCCATCTCGTCGACCGTGTCGACGAGAAAGCCCGTCCTGCCGTGCTCTATGACATCGGGAAGCGCACCATTTGGAAAGGCGACCACCGGGGTACCGCAGGCGAGGGCCTCCATGGCCACAAGCGAGCTGGTCTCGGCTGCGAGACTCGGAATGACCAGACAGCGCGCCGCATTGAGAATGCGTCGCTTGGCGGTGAAGCCGAGAGGGCCAAGGAAGCGGCGGCGGCCATCGAGGCGAGGTTGGACCTCATCGCGAAAGTACCGCGTATGCGTTTCATAGGGATAGACCTTGCCGCCGATGACCAGCGGCACATCTGCCTGTTTGGCTGCGTCGAGCGCCAGGTGGACGCCCTTTTCCGGACAAACCCGGCTTAGAACAAGGGCAAAGTCGCGCTTCGACTGCAGCAGGGTCAGTGCTTCGATGTCAACGCCGTTCGGAATCGGCGCCGTCAGCCGGGCGTCTGATGGCGCGGTTTTCTGCTGGGTGGGCGAGACCGCATGGAGCCAGAGGTCACCGCGCGTCGGGCGCAATGCCGCGGCCGGATACCAATCCAATGGCAGGTGGAGGGTCACCAAGGTCGGACCATCGTCGGGCAGATAAGCGTCGAAATCAATGCCGTGCAGATGAACCACGTCGATGGGCCATCGGGCGCGGGCAGCCGCGATCGCGTCGCGATGGGCCTGTTGCGCGCGGCTCTTCGCCGCCTCGTCGAGTACGCCGTTTTCGGCCGGTATTTCCACAAGCGTGCCGCTCGCGCTGGAGCCTCGGCACCCAATGACGATAGATCGATGACCGGCCTGAACCAGTGCCCGATCCAGCATCGACAGAATCTGTTCGGCACCGCCGACAGCGTCGGGGCCGACGGGCGCGAGAGGGTAGGCGACATTGAGGACGGTGAGTGTCTCGCCTGGTCGAGTCTCGTTGCCCCGCGCCGTATCTCCACCTGTCAACGGCGTCGCGAAGTCCTGCATCTGATGCATGGGCAGCATGACATTTCACGCGGCCGAGGCCCGCTGCGTGGGGAGCGAGGCGGATGTCATGCCAGGCGCATAGCGGCGGATCATGGTTGAACAGAATTCAGCGAACTCCTCCGGCACCAGGGGCGGGCTGGTGTGGTGGGGCATCATTCCGCGGTGCTGAGGTGTGAAGCAGAAGGTGACCGTCACATCGAAATCGGCGAGTGCTTCCATCTGCCGGTCGAACCAGTCCAGCGCATTCGGCCGAAAACTGTCCGCCCAGGAAAGCCCGGTACGCATATTGGTGACACCCAGCCGCTTCATCCAGGCGACGGCATCGTCTAGCCGCGGGTCTTCGAAATGAAACCACTGCACCAGGCCCATTGCGGGTGTATGGCGCAGGAATTCCTCCAGCGCGGGCTTTGGCGTGCCGTCCTGGCGTAGCAGCCCCATATGGAAATGCCGGTAATAAGAGGAGCCCTCGGCTTCGCGGTGACGCGTCGTTGCTTCCCATTCACGCGGAAGATCGTAGAGGCTGTACCATTGGATGCGTGGCGCATTGCCGAGCAGCAATTCAGCTGTGCGCTTGAGCCCCCAGACTTGGATTTCCTCGGCGCCGAAGGTCGATACGCCGACTTCGCTGACCCAGATGGGAAGGTCGGTGACGGTCGCGATCTCGCCGATCTTCTGCGGCCATTCCTGGATCTGCCACAGGTTCCAGTCGAGGGGAAAGCCGTGCACGGCGACGGCGTCGACATGGTCCAGCACGCCGAATTCCTTCATGCGGGTGATGAACCCCGGATCTATCGGCGAGATGCCACCGAGCACTTTGGTCAAAGCCGGGTTTTCAGATGCGATTGCGTCCGCCGCCAGGATTGCCATCCTGGCGAAGCGGCTCCAATCGGGATCGAGCTCGGGATCCCAATGCGATTTGTTGTTGGGCTCGTTCCAGATCATCGCGGCTTCAATCATGGCGCTGTCCTTTCGAGGGGTAGACGGGACCCCCACTGGCCGCGTCGCCGCCGGCGCGGCAGAAATAGACCTCCTGCTCCGGATGCAGGACGATTTCAAAGCCGGCGCTGCGCAGCATCGCTTCGGTGCAGGCGCGGTTGGGTATCCACCAGTTGGTCGGGTCATCGGCATAGCGGTGCTCGATGAAATGGAGCTTGGGAAATTCCGGCCGGTCGAACAGGTCATGCGTCCAGAAATGATAGTTCTCTTCCATCTCGGGCAGATCTGTGCTGCCGCGTTGCATGGACTGGAAGATCATCAGGTCACCGGCGACATGCTCACGGATAAGGTCGAGCGCGAGCAAGGGGTGGCGCAAGTGATAAAGCACCCCCATGAACAGCACGACATCGAACGTTTCACGCAGGGCGCCGACGTCGTAGACCGAAAGTTTCTGGAATTCGATCTCGCAGTCGGCGATCTCGGCGGCAAAGCGGGCCTGCGCCAGATAGGCCTCATCGAAATCGATGCCGAGGACACGGGCAGCACCTCGCCGTTTCATCTCGATGGAATAGAAACCGGCATTGCAGCCGATATCCAACACCGTCTTGCCTGTCAGATCGGCGGGAATAGCCTCTGCGAATTTGCGCCATTTGATCAGCGGATAATTGCCGAGAAAATGGTTGGGAGCGGTTTCGACACCCGCCAGTTCCATGTTGTGGAACCATGGGCCGAGAGCATCGATACGGCGGCGGATTTCGGCATGGGAATGCAGCATGATCAGGCTCCTTCGCCGGGAACGACAGGCACATGCGAACGGGCACCTGGCATAATCGTGGCGGGTTGGTGATGGACGGGTGCGGCGCCGTCCTCGAGCAGCCGCAGGGCCGTGCGATAGCCGTTGAAAGTGCCGACATCGACATAGGCGGACCCAGCCTTGACGCCGGAGGCTTGACCTCCGGCCGCAAGGTAGGCGTTGACCAACGTGCCGATATATTCGTCACGGCATTCCCGTTCACGCCAGAGTGCCGCAAGCTGATGCAGGATCTGGCCCGGCATCTTGAACGCACCCCAAACCCAGTTCGTGGCGGCGTCCTGTTGCTTGACCTGGATTTCGATCACGCGCTCGTGGTCATCGACAACGACGGCGTCGAAGAATTCGGGACGATCCACCGGGAAGAGCAGAAATGAAAGCTGATCGTCAGGCAAATGACAGAAGCCGTCCTCGGGAAACCAGATCGTGTCGGGAAGGCCGACCAGGACGACCTCATCGGACGCGACGAGAGGCGCTGCCCGAAAAATCGCATCGCAAAGTCCAACGGGGTTGGGCTGCACCACGAAGAGAGCCGCGGCGTCACCATAGCCGGCAGCGTAATATTCGAGGATGTCGGATTTGCCCGATCCAATGATGAAACAGATCTTGTCGACGCCAGCGTGCATCATCCGCCGCACCAGATACTCGCTCACGGCGCAGGGACGCTCGGTCTGTCCATCGATCCGGCTGCCGACCGGCAGCAGCTCTTTCGAGAAGCCGAGCGGTTGAATGCGGCTGCCGCGCCCGGCAGCGGGCACAATGCCCAACATCAGACTGCTTCCATCATCGGTTCGCCGGGAGATCTTTGAAAGGCGTCGTTTAGAATCTGGTCCAGCTCCGCCGCGCGCCGGCCAGAAGTGTGTTCGTCGAGAACCCGTTGGCGCGCACGGGTTTTGATGGCATCGAGTTCTCCTGCGGGTAAGGCGAGCGCCGCGACCACGTCATCGGTGTCGTGGGCCAGCAGGATCTCGCTGCCGGGTTCGAAGAAGCTGCTTAGGCCCGGCCATGTGTCGGTTACGATAGGCACTCCACATGCCGCTGCTTCGAACAACCGGCCCGAAGGGCACCAGCCCTTTTGCGCCATCGCCTCGCGGGTCACATTCAGTGTCAGACGAGAGGATGAGAAAAACGCCGGGTGATCGGCCGGCGGAAGGTGCCTGACGAAGAAGATGTTGTCGCTCCACGGGAATTCCTGCGGATATTGTGCGCCGCCGATGATGAAGCGCTGGTCCGGCAAGCGCGCAGCTGGGCGAACCAGCAGATTCTCGACGGCCGCCTGGCGATCGGGCGCGTAGGTTCCGAGATAGGAGAGATCGGCCTTGAACTCGGCCCGCGGCGTAGCCGGTCGGTGTTGATCCGGATCGACATGCCCATAGAGCGGCACCACGTGACGCGCGCCCAGAACCGCCTTCAGCGCGTCGACCGCCGAGCCGCCTGTGTAGCTCAGGACGAGGTCGAAATCGGCAAGACCCTCGGGGCCGAAATAGGGTGGACGCTCACCTTGTTCGATGCGGGCAAGCGTGACCGGAGTGTCCAGATCGTAGAAGACCCGCAGTCCGCGCCCTGCCTGCTGCGCCAGCCGCGAGGCGTCCACGGCATCGGGACAATAAGAGGTGACGATAACGACATCCGATCGTTTGATCGTTTGCTCCGCGACCCGGCGGATATCCTCCCAGTCCGGATAGAGCACGATGTTGCCGCCGTCCAGATGATCAACATCGCGCGTTCCGGCATAGTAGGGTGTGTCGCGTTCGAAGAAGGTGATGGACCAGCCGCGCCGGGCGAGGGCTCTGATCAGTCCCCTCCATAAGGTGGCATGGCCGTTACCCCATGAAGACGTGACGGTAAGACCGAAAATGACCATCTGCATTCGGCAAAATCCTCGTCAGGCAACTTCGTTCAATCGGATCAGCTTCGCCCCCCAGTCGCCCGACACGATCGTGGTGATCGAGGCGGGATCGATGTCGAAGCGAAAGCAGTCGCCGGCCGGCAAGCCAAGGACTTTGCAGACGGCGGCCTTGATCACATCGGCGTGGCTGACCAGGGCGACACACTGATTCTGATGCTGCTCGTGGACAGCGTTCATCACCGCGACGACGCGCTGCTGGACATCCAGCATGGTTTCGCCGTTTGGTGTCCTGGCCTCCTGCCGCTGGTCGTTCCAGGCTCGCCAGCCGGCGTTGCCGCTCAACTCATCGAAGGTCTTTCCCGACCAGTCGCCGAAGTCGATCTCGTCGAGTTCGGCACAGATCGCGATTTCCCCGACGCCGCAGGCGAGCGCGATTGGCAGGGCCGTCTCCCGGGTCCGCTCGCGCGGGCTGCACAAGATCGCTGCAATCGGCTCCCGGGCCATCCGGCAGCCAAGCTGCGTTGCCTGCGCCTTACCAGCATCCCCGAGGCAAACGCCGTCCATACGGCCTGCCAGATAGGAGCCGACATTGTCGTGTGCCGCATGGCGGATCAGAAAGAAGGTCGTCGTCATTCGGCAGCATCGAGCAAAGGCTCGTCCTTGCCTGCGATAAAAGCGAGCGTGCGCTGCCGCGCTTCGGCGTCGGTGAACTGTTCGGGAGGCGACTTCATGAAATAACTGCAGGGACCGGTCAGGGCACCGGCTATGCCGCGATCGAGCGCGAGTTTGGCGCAGCGTACCGCATCGATCACCACGCCGGCCGAGTTTGGAGAATCCCAGACTTCCAGCTTGAGCTCGGCGTTGAGGGGCACGCCGCCGAAGGTCGTGCCTTCCACCCTTATATAGGCCCATTTGCGATCAGTCAGCCACGGTACGTGGTCGCTGGGCCCAACGTGGATATTGCCTGGCTCCAGGGGAACATCGAACTGGCTGGCCACGGACTGTGTCTTCGAGATTTTCTTCGATTCCAGCCGCTCGCGTTCCAGCATGTTGAGAAAATCGGTGTTGCCGCCGAAATTCAGCTGATAGGTGCGGTCGATGCGCACGCCGCGTTCGCGAAAGAGGTTGGCCAGCAGCCGGTGCACGATGGTCGCGCCGACCTGGCTCTTGATATCGTCGCCGACCAGCGGCAGTCCTCGCTGCTCAAAGCGCCGGCGCCATTCCGGGCGTGAGGCGATGAAAACTGGTATGCAATTGACGAAGGCGCAGCCAGCCTCGAGTGCGCATTCGGCATAGAAGCAAGTTGCCTCCTCAGAACCCACCGGCAGGTAGGAAACCAGCACGTCAGCGTTGCTGTCGCGCAGGATCTCGCTGACATTGGCAACCGGCTCCGGAGCTTCTTCAATCTCGTCGCGCAGATATTTGCCGATCCCGTCCAACGTCGGCCCGCGCTCGACGCGAACGCCGGTTGTCAGCGCGTCGGCGAAGCGGAACGTGTTGTTCGGGGCGGCGTAGATCGCTTCCGCCACGTCGAGGCCAACCTTGCTCCTGGCGACATCGAAGGCGCAGACAATCTCGATGTCGTCGACATGGTAGCCGCCGAGGTCGGCATGCATCAGCCCAGGGATTGGTTCGTTGCTTTTAGCGTGACGATAAAAGGAGAGGCCCTGCACGAGGGAGGATGCGCAATTGCCGACCCCAACGATACCAACACGAACCTTTTTCGATCCCACGAAACCACCACCCTATGTTGTTCAAAGGTAAGTTCCTGGCGCCGAACCATCAGCGTGCCGGAATGTTCCTCGGCCCATCGAAAAATTGCGCGAGAAGCATGGATCGAAGCTGCATTCGATGCGTTGCCGCACGGCCAGCATTGGAAAACCGATCGATGATCGTCTACGGCGACCACAAGCAGACGCAGAACGCACAGCAGCTTCGCGAAGCAGCAAGCGAAATGGCCGAAAGCCTGGATCGGATGTCTCATGGCGTCCAACGCCATGCTGCATTGGTCGGACTATTCATTAGCGTGTCGGAGCTGGTTCAGGCGCTTGCCGATGTCGATTTCCAAACCAGCGGCATCGACATCTTTTCGCCGCGGCAACAGCGAGGCGCCAGATTGCTGGTCGGACTTGCGGCAGAGGTGGCGAAGTCGTGGCAAAGCGGTTTCGGCGTCGGCGGTGGCATCGATCCGGGACTTCTCAAACTGCTGGCCGGGCTCGACTGCCAGGCCGAGGTTCTGACCGGCTCTGCCGAGGGTTATGCGCACTATGCGCTTTATCCCGAAAGCTATTTGGACGCGGCGCAGAAGTCGGGTCTCGATGCGAACACATGCGTGATCGGCGTCCGCAGCATCGGCCTCGGGCTGGCAGCTATGGTGGCGGCCTCGATTGGTGCGCCGGCACCATTCAGCGTTCGCCCGATCGGCCATCCCTTCCGCAGGTATATCAACGCCGATCCGCAGTCGATCGCCACTTGGATGAACAATCCATCGGCGCGTTTCGCCGTTGTCGACGAGGGTCCTGGCCTGTCCGGCAGTTCGATGCATGCCGTTATCATGTGGCTGCGTGAACTGGGTATCGATACGGACCGCATTCACCTGTTTCCCAGCCATTCAGGCGGCCCGGGCATCGAAGCGTCGCGGGAGGCTCGGGAGACATGGTCGCGCTGTCCGAAGCATGTGGCGACGGCGTTTGAATGCACCTTCTCCGAAAGCTCGAAAATTCTCACGTTGCGCGATTGGGTGGCCGAGGCGGTCGGCAGGCCGGAATTAGGCCTGACCGAGATATCTGGCGGCGAGTGGCGGGGCGCCCACTACGCCGACGAAGGGCGCTGGCCGCCGAGCCCTCGCGGTACCGAGCGGCGTAAATTCCTGGCGTCCTCCGGGCGTGACCGCTGGCTCGTCAAATTCGCGGGCCTCGGCGAAACCGGACGGCGCAAGAAACGAACCGCGACGATGTTGCATGAAGCCGAGTTCGGATCGCAAGTTGTCGCGCTTTGCCATGGCTTTCTGGTTGAACGGTGGATTGACGGCACCACGATGGATCAGGCGCCGCTACCCAGGGAAAGACTGATCGCGGAGTTCACAAATTACCTGGCCTGGCGTGCGCTCAATCTTCGAACTTGCGAACCGGGTGCATCATTGCTTGCACTCGCGGAGATGGCTGTTTCCAATACGTCGGAAGCCCTGGGCGAAAAACGCGCGGCAGCGTTGCGCGGTTGGCTCTCGAAACTGGCCCCCGCGAGCGGGCTGCAGCGCGTTGAAATCGATGGAAAGCTCCAACCATGGGAGTTTCTCGTTCGCGCCGACGGCAGGGTGCTCAAGACAGATGCCGTCGACCATTGCCGGGCACACGATTTGATCGGCTGCCAGCCAATAGAGTGGGACATTGCCGGCGCCCGTGTCGAGTACGGGCTATCCGACAGCGATGTGAGGACCCTGGTCCAAGGAATGAAGCTTGCCATCGACAACGGCCACATCGGCTTTTTCGAACCGTGCTATTTGGCATTCCAGCTCGGGCTCTGGAGCACGGCTGCGCAATCCGAAAATGGCCGGGAAAAAGCAAGGCTCGCCGCGACGGCAGACCGATATAGGATGCGACTGATAGGATTCCTGGACGAATGCCTGATATGATCGTTCCGATCAGTCCAGCCTTCGCAGCATGTCTGCTTCCTGCTCGAGAATAGCGGCCACTTCCTCGCGCTGCAGATGCGTCATCATCAAGCTGACGCAGCACTCGAGATAGGTGATCGAGGCGCGCCGCAGATAGGCAGCCGTCTCGCGTTCGGCCATCTGGTCGATATCCCTCGCGGGTCGCTTGGGTTGCATGAGGATGATCCTCCGTATCGGTTCCTCCCGCCAAACCACAAGCTTGGGCGGATGTTCCGCGCGATCTCGGGAAAGATTCGGCGGCCGTCTCGCATCACGCCGGAAGGTTCTGCAGCCCGCCGGATGCTGGCCTCGCTCTTTTGGCAAAGCCTGTCATCTGATCGCCGATGCGACTGCCTTCGAGCGCCGCGAAATAATCGATCGTCAACTTGAGCCCTTCGTTGAGGGGCACCTTCGGTGTCCAGCCGAGCAGCGCTTTTGCACGCGAAATATCGGGCTGCCTGCGCCGAGGATCGTCTTGCGGCAGCGGCAGAAATCTCAGATCCGATTTGGTGCCGGTCATCGCCTTCACCAGCGCCGCCAGTCGCACGATGGTGAATTCTCCGGGATTGCCCAGATTGACCGGCTTGCCCGGATTGGGATCGATATCCATCAGTCGCCTCAATCCATCGATCTGATCGGAGACATAGCAGAAGGACCGCGTTTGCAAGCCGTCGCCGAAGATCGTCAGAGGACGTTTTTCTAACGCCTGCATGATCAGGTTTGAGACGATGCGGCCGTCCGCCGGATCCATTCTCGGACCGTAGGTGTTGAAGATGCGCGCGACGCGCACGTCGGCTTTGCCGGCTCTAAGATAGTCGAAGCAAAGCGTTTCGGCAGTGCGCTTGCCCTCGTCGTAGCAGGCGCGCGGGCCTGTGCAGTTCACATGGCCAACATAGTCCTCCCTCTGGGGATGTTGCTCCGGATCGCCATACACTTCGCTCGTCGAGGCCTGTAGCAGCCGCGCGTCATATCGGACAGCGAGTTCGAGCAGGTTGAGCGTGCCGATCACGCAGGTTCGCGTGGTGTGTATCGGGTCGGCCTGGTAACGCGGCGGCGAGGCAGCGCATGCCAGGTTGTAGATGCGATCCACGGGCTCGCCGAGATCCAATGGCCGGCAGATGTCCTGCTCGATCAATCGGAAACCCGGCTGATCCATGATCGAGATGATGTTTTCCATGCGCCCTGTCAGGAAATTGTCGGCGCAGATCACGCGCCAGCCGTCGCGGAGCAATGCTTCGCAAAGATGCGAACCGAGGAATCCCGCACCGCCGGCGACAAGCACTGCCTTTGCCCTTTGCGCGTTTCTTTTTTGTCGCATCGTCGTTTTCTCCTGTATGCCGGTCATGCTGCGCTTCCGATGTCGAAATCGAGGGCCGCCGCCCTTGGCTGTGTCAACGCCGTCACGAATTCGCGCGCTCTGGCCGCACCGGTGTGGGATGCGAGGACGCGTTCGCGGGCCCGGCGGGCCATGGCGAGGCGTGTGCGCTCGGACTCGCCGAAGAGGATTTCGATGACATCGTCCGTTTCCCCGGCGTTGTGGATCGCCGATGCGGGAAAGAAGCTGTCGAGCCCTGGCCAGCGATCGCTGATGATGGGCGTGCCGCAAGCAGCCGCTTCGAACAGGCGCACACTGGGTGACCATCCGGCAGCGATCATGGAACTGCGTGTGACGTTCAGCGTGTAACGCTGACGGCTGTAGAACGCGGCATGATCGGCCGGCGGCAAATGTTCGATGCGTTCGACATTGTCCGGCCAGCTGATGTCGGATGGGTATTGCGAGCCGGCTACGACGAAACGGCGGTCCGGCATACGCCGTGCTGGTTCGAGCAGCAGCGCGTTCAGCGTTGCCTGCCGGTCGGCACTGTAGGTGCCGAGATAGCCGAGATCCCAGCGGATCGGATCGCCGGTCCGGTGGTGCCGTTCCGGGTCGACCGAGCAGTAGAGCGGTTCGGCGCGGCGCGCGCCGAACTCCTCCACCAGACGGCCAAGCATCGGCCCGCCGGTGAACGAGAAGTAGACATCAAAATACGGAATCTGCCGCCAGCTCAGATAATCGCAATCATCGGCTGAAAGCTGTGCCACGGTTACCGGCGTGTCAATGTCGTAGAAGCAGAAGCGCCCCTTGCAAAATGAAGCGACGATGTCGATGACCACGCGCCCTTCCGGCACGAAGGAGCCCATGACGACAATGTCGGCCTGCTCCAGGCACCGGGCGTAGTCGCGTTGCAATTCCGCTGTGGTTTCGTAGTAGCGCAAGGCGCAGAAATCCGGGTCGCGCAGATCGCGGTGGTTGGCGTACCACGGCACGTCGCGCTCCAGAAAGGTCACGCGGTGGCCGAGTTCGTGCAGACCTTTCAGCAGGCCTCGAAACGTCGTGGCGTGGCCGTTTCCCCAGGACGAGGACAGCGACAGGCCGAGAAAGACGATGTCCAATTGCTTGGTCATTCCGCTGCCTCCACGGTCCCCTGCTCGAAATGACGTTTGAAGACGGCATCGGCCACGTCCGCCCGCAGCGCGTAGGTATGGTCGGCCAGCACGCGGCAAAGTGCGGCCTGACCGATTGCCTTCGCCCGACTGGAGGTCAGCGAGCGCATGATCTCAGCGACATCGCCGCCGTCCCGTGCCACCAGGATCTCCTCGTCTGGTTTCAGGAACAGTTCCACGCCCAGCCATGCGTCGGTGATGAGGCAGGCACCGGCGCCGGCCGCCTCGAAGACACGCGTGGCCGGTGAAAAACCGTTTACGGCCATGCTGTCGCGACTGATGTTCAGCACGGCCTTCGGAGTGACGTTGAAGGCATTATGATCGCGGGTGCCAACGTGACCGAGCCAGCCGACATTGGCGGGAAGCGGCTTGTCCCCCCAGCCCGATCCGCCGAGCAGAAAGCGCTGTTTCGGCAGCTGGCTTGCGGGATCGAGGAAGAATGCTTCGACACGCGCCTCACGATCCGGCAGCCGGTTGCCGAGGAACGCCAGATCGCAAGCGAAACGCGCATTGCTGGCGACCGGGTGATGCGTTTGGGGATCGAGCGCATTGTAGATCGGCACGCATTCGTTCGCCCCCATGGCACGGTAGGCCCAGACGACGGGGTCGCCGCCGCCATAGGTCAGCACAAGGTCGATTTCTTGCAGGGCGCCATGGAGCGGATGGTCCGGTTCGTCGCGCAACTGGGCAAGGGTTGCCGGAGCGTCCACGTCCCAGAATACCACCAGCGCGTCGCTGCGGGCATGGTCGAGAACGGCGCGCAGCAGCGCCTCGTCCTCGAAACCGACGCCACTCGCCTTGACGACGATGTCGGCGCTGGCGGCGCGTGCCGCGACCTGCATCAACGCGTGCTGGGTCGCTTCATAGACGACCACAGTGCACCAGTCAGGGGCCTCGATGTCGCGGTTCTTCTGCCGGTCGTAGACGTCGGGCTCATAGAAGGTGATTTCGTAGCCCAATTGGGCAAGCGCCTTCAGCAAGCCGCGATAGTAGGTCGCGGCACCGTTCCAGTAGGACGACAAGAGGCTCGATCCATAGAATGCCATCTTCATGCGGCGGCTTCCTTTGCGGTGGTCTTGTTGATGGTATGTTCGGTTGTGCATTCCATGAGCACGCCGAACAACTCGTCGACGCGGTGCTGGCAGGTGTGCCGCGAGCGGATGGTCTCGAGACCCGAAGTCACCAGGGAAGCCGCGAAATCCGCATCGGCCAACACCGCCCGCAGGTGTAGCCGCATTTGCGAGCCATTGTGGGCGAACAGGAAGTCGACGCCGGGCCTGAACAGCTGCTCGACATCGGACCATGGTGCTGAAATCAGCGGAATGCCGCAGGCGAGTGCCTCGAACATGCGGATCGTCGGAATTCCGGGCAAACCCTCACGATAGGGGCGCCGTGGGATGTGGACGGTGACACGATGCGCGGCGAACGCCTTCGGCACGTCGGCATTGGCGATCCATCCGTCATAGCGCAGTCCGGCGGTGGCCAGATCCGCAAGTGCGGGCTTGGGGTAGCGTACGCCGTGCACGGTGGCATCGAGACCGAGATCGTGTACCGGCTCGATCAGAAACTCCTTGAGTTCGGCGGTCCGCTCATCGTCGCCCCAGTTTCCAATCCAGACCAGATCGGACGTGGGGTGGATCTCCGGGTGTGGCTTGAACAGGCGATCGTCCGCGGCTTCATGCCAAGTGAAGACGCGCTTGCCCCAGCCGGCGCGCAGATAGCTCTCGCGCAAGGCCTCGCCAAAGGCGAGAACGCCGTCATAGTGCTCCAACCGCAGCGCCGAGATTGCCTCGGTCGCCGATACCGCCCGGTGGTGGGTGTCATGAAACAGAAGGATGAAGTTGCCGCCAGCGGCCCTGGCACGGCCGATGCGTGCGACAAGCTCCGGATCCGACCACTCATGCACGATCACAACGTCGGCCTCAGCGATCCAGGCCTCGTGATCGAACCCGGCATCGTAGGTCACCGGCATCAGTTCTGGGAAATCCTTGCGGAAGCGTTCGATGGCGAAGGATCCCTTCTCAGCCAGCAGGTTCGAACGGCTCCAGCTGTCGGACGGCTCCAGCGCGACCGCCTGGTGCCGGCGCGCGACCAGTTCCCGCATGATACCGCGCAGGAAATGGGCATTGCCGTGGTTCCAGTCGGAAACGACCGAGTGGGTGTAGAACAGAAAGCGCATGGTCAGCGCCCCGCCATGGCCAGGGCCGCCTTGTCGTAGATGCCTCGCATGGCCGCCGCTTGCCTGGCCAGTGTAAACCGGCGGCTTCGTCGCAGGGCTGCCTGACCGAGCTCTCGCCTGAGCTCGGCATCGCTGGAGAGACGATTGAGGCAGGCAGCGAGGTCGTGCGGATTGCGCGCGTCAAAGAACATCGCGGCCCCGTCCCATAGTTCGCGATAGGTTGCGATGTCGGAAAGCACCAGGGGCGTCGCCGACATGGCAGCTTCCAGCGCGGCCAGACCGAATGGCTCATAGATTGATGGCGACACGAAAATGCCGGCGCGCGCCATCAAGGAGCGCACCTCGTGAGACGGCAGTGCTCCCAGAGGAACAGCATAGCTGAAGCTGGTACGCCCGCCGTTGGGACCGTGCATCGAACCGGCGGCAAAAACGGGCCATTGCGTCAGCGACGCGGCCTGGTCGATCACCGCCGCATTCTTGCCCTCGTCCCACCAGCGGGCAGCGGCGAAGACGAGCGGTTGGCGCTTTTCGGTCTTCGGCACCGGACTTGCACTATTTCCGACCACACTCAGACGCGCGATCGGGCCGTAGCAGGTCTCAAGCATGTCGGCGTGGCTGCGGCTCGGCACGATAACAGCGTCGGCCCGATCCAAGCCGCGCCTGTTGCGCTCCTTCTGCCAGGCCCATGCGCCATCCACGGCCTGTTTCCTGACGGCGTGGAACCATGTCGTCACGCAGGAATGGGAGACCACCACGGCCGGGCACGGCGCATCGAATCCCGATGCCTGCGTCGGCGCGTTGAAATGGACAAGGTCGATGGCGTGGTCGCGCATGGGCGCAAGCAATTCCCGCGGCAGCGCGTCGAGGTCGCCGCCGTTGCGGGTCATCCAATCCGGCGGCGTATTCAACCAGATCAGCGTCGTGAAAGCCTCTGCTTCCGCAGCCTGCTGCCTCGACGGTTGTGGACCGAGGCCGGCAAGCACCACGCTGTCGCCGCCGTTCACAATTTCCCGTGCCAGATCAAGGGCATAGCGCCATACGCCGCCCACGGCATCGACAGTCATCAGGATGCGCCGCGAGCGCGGCGTCAGTGTCCGCAACATGTCGCCTCCAGTTCCGCCAGCGGTCGCGGCCGCCTCTCCTGGATGTCACTGAATTTCTGGAAAGATGCGAGGTAGTGGTCATGGGCGCGTTCCCAGGCAAGGTCGTCGGGTTCGCCCCAAAGCTCGCGGTAGCTGGGCGAACTCGGATACGGATAAAGCGGCACAGGTTCGTTAGCCCATACGCCGTGGTCGATCAGGTGGGTTCGCCAGTGCTCGACCAGGGCGGGATCATCCTCGACCACGCCGATCAGATTGGCCTGAACGAATGGAACGTGACGTCTGGCATCGACGAGCAGCGCGGCGAGTTCCTCGGTACCCAGCCGGCAGCGCTTGGCCAGCATTGCCCGACCTTCGACGGTCAGGCTTTCGAGACCGGCCTCGATGGAGACGCAGCCTGCGGCGCCCAGCAATTCCAGCAGCTCGGGCTTCCACAAATCGATGCGGGTCTGTACGCCGAATTTCACATCGCGATCGACCAAGGCTTCCAGCAACGCTTTTTGCGGCAGGAAGATCTCGTCGATGAAGTAGATGTAGCCGACACCTTGGGCAATCAGCCGATCGATCTCCGCTACCACCGCTTCGTGGTTTCGACGGCGATAGGCATCACGGAAATCGATCTTGGCGCAGAAACTGCAGTTATAGGGACAGCCGCGCGATGCCTCGACTTCCGCACCGAACCCCACCTGATTGTCATCGAACCTGTGATGGTGGTGCGAATGGGCTGCGATCCAGTCCGCTGGCCATTCGAGTGGCGGATGATCGACAAACGAGCTGGCGTGGACGCCTCCGTTCGAAACCACCCTGGCATCCCGCAGATAAGCGGTTGAGGGCACGGCGCTCCAATCATCGCGCCGGGCAAGTTGCTCGACGACTTCTTCACATTCGCCGCGCACGACGATGTCGACGCCGAGCTTGCGCAAGGTTGGCGCCGGCGTTGCCGAGCCATGCGGCCCGACCGCGACCGTGCGTCCACCGCGCCCGGCGAGACGGTTGAGGAAATCGGCCGGCACACGCAATTCCGGCGGTGCGCAGCGCCAGAACAGATAGGTCGGGGCGGTACTGACGACGGTCATCGCCGGGGCGAAATCAGCCACCCGCTCGCAGAGACCGGAATTATCGAGCCTCTGCAACTGCCCATCCAGCATCAGCACCTCATGCCCGGCGGCTTCGAGCAGGGCCTTCGAATAGCCGAGTTCCAGCGGCAGATGTGGTTGGCGGCAGCCGAAATAGATGCTGTCGTCGTAGGTCCAGAATGGGTTTACCAAAGCGATTTTCATGCGACGTACCTCACGGCTTCAGGGCGAGGCTCGAGCCGATGGCGCTGCAGCCAGTCGGCGAGGTCGCGGACGCCTTCGCGCCATGAAACATGGGCCATCCAGCCAAGCGCGGTTTTGATCTTGCGGGTGTCGGCGACGAAGAAGGGCTGGTCGCCGGTGCGTTCCCCATCGTGGCGGATTGAAAGCTCATGGCCGGTCAGGCTATGAATCTCGCTCAACAGCCTGCGCAGGCTGACCGCATTTTCCGGGCCGCCGCCAAGATTGAATGCTTGGCCTTTGATGGTCTCGATGCGATCGAGCACGGCCCTGTAGGCGGCAACGGCATCGGAGACATGCAGGATATCGCGCACTTGCCTGCCGTCGCCGTAAATGGTGATTGGGCGTCCCGTCAGCGCGCTGAGCAGGAAGTGTGCGACCCAGCCCTGGTCCTCGGTTCCGAACTGGCGCGGTCCATAGATGCAGCTCATCCGCAGCACCGCCGTCGGCATGCCGTAAGATTTGGCATAGTCGAGCACATACTGATCCGCCGCGCCTTTGGAGCAACCGTAGGGCGTGCAGAAGTCCAGGCCCCGAGCCTCATCGATGCCGTGCGCCTGGATGACGCTGTCGCAAGGCACATAGCGATCGCCGTCCTCGCGGACCGCGACGTCAGGCAGGCTGCCATAGACCTTGTTGGTGCTGGCGAAGATCACCGGGATACGCTCGCCGCTCAGTCGTGCCGCCTCCAGAACGTTGAACGTTCCCCGAAGGTTGATGTCGAAATCCTCGCCCGGCTGGACCAGGCTTGTGGTGACGGCGGTTTGCGCGGCCAGATGGAAAATTGCCTTCGAAACCATCAAGACAGGCGCCAGGGCGTTGGCGTCTCGCACGTCGACCGTCTCCACCGTGAGGCGACCGCCGTGTTTTTGCGCCAGCCATTCAAGGTTCTGCTCGACGCCCGGACGGCTGAGATTGTCGATCACCAGTACCGGCTCGCCATCCGACAACAGGCTGTCGGCGAGGTTCGATCCTATGAAGCCGCTGCCGCCGACGATGGCGACCGGCGCGTCGCGTCGATTGCGTGTGTTCATGAGACCAACCCGCGTTCTTCGAGCTCGCGCTTCATGTCGGCGCCGCGGTCGACGGCGGACGTGTTACGCACCCAGGAGACGAACTCGCCGAGCGAATTCTCCAGTTGCCGCACCGGCTCGAAACCGAGCAACTCACGGGCCTTGGAAATATCGGCGAAGCAGTTGCGGATATCGCCGGAGCGGGCTTTGCCGAGCAGTTCCGGCGAGCGATTCGGTGTCCCCATGGCCTCGGCCAGCAATCGCGCGACTTCGCTGATCGCATAGGCGCGGCCGCTGCCGATGTTGATGACATGACCCTTTGCCTGGCGTTGCTGCAGAGCAAGGCGAAAGGCGCGGGCGACGTCCTGCACATGGACGAAATCGCGCTTCTGTTCGCCATCCTCGAAGATCATTGGCCGTTGGCCGTTGGCGAGACGCGAAGCGAAGTTGGCCAGCACGCCGGTATAGGGATTCGACAACGCCTGGCCGGCGCCGAAGACATTGAACAGGCGCAGCGCGACCGCATCGATGCCATAGGCCTCGCCGAAGATCAGCACGGCGCGTTCCTGGGCGTATTTTGTCAGCGCATAGATGGAGGCGAGATCGACCGGCTTTTCTTCGTCCGTCGGCAGCGGCGAGAGGGCGTCTCCACCTGGCGACAGCGGGTTCCATTGCCCGCTCCTGATGTCGCTAGCCTTGCGCCGAGCATTGTCGATACGCCGGCCGTCTGGCGTTGCATAGAGCCCTTCGCCATAGACGCTCATCGACGAGGCGACGACGATCCGTTCGACCGGGTGTTTGATCAGCGCATCGAGCAGCGTTGCGGTGCCGAGATCGTTGGCGCCGACATAGCGCGCGATCTCATACATCGATTGTCCGACGCCGACTTCCGCCGCCAGATGAATGACCGCGTCAACGCCTTCCAGCGCACTGGCGACCGCCTCCCGGTCCCGGACATCGCCCTTGATCAGCTCGGTCCCGGCGGGAAGCGCGACGGCTTCGCCTGCATGCACCTGCTCCAGCAGCGCATCGAGGATGCGAACCGAATAATCCTGCTCGACGAGTTCCTGTGCGACATGCCGGCCGATGAAGCCGCAGCCTCCTGTAACCAATATGCGTTTCACGACGACTCCTCAGACAAGTAACCTCGGCGCCCCGAACTTTTCGGCAAAAGGTTTGTTCCCTTTGCTTCAACAAAGTTCCTTTGGCCGGCTTCGTTGGGAGCCGGCGCCGCGATCACCGCGCGGTGCTGGAACATTGACGCCCTTGTGCTGTTAGGACGCCCGACAGCCCGCGCGTCCCATGTGGCAACGCCGATCAAAGGAGATTTCAATGTCTCAGTCGCAAACGACCACCAACCATGACGAAATTCGCAAATGGGCCGAGGAGCGGGACGGCCGGCCGGCGGTGGTGCGCACCAAAGGCGAGGGCGGTATACTGCGGATCGACTTCGGCGAGCCCGAGGAAGCATTCGAGCCCATCGAATGGGACGAGTTCTTCCGGATATTCGACGAGAATGATCTGGCCTTTCTGTATCAGGCCAAGACCGGTGAGGGGAAAGCCAGCCGTTTCAACAAATTCGTCGAGCGCAATCAGAAGGGCTGATGACGCCGGCCAAGCGGCCGATCTGTACGGCCAAGTTTTCGAGATGTGGTGAACAATGACGGCCCCGCGGCTTGGCACTTCAGCCTGAGAGGCCTTGGAGGTAAAACTAATGCATCAGTTTTGCGCCGCGGGTTTTCGCCATCTCTCGCATGATGCCGTTGAGCCAGTTTTCAGTGGATTGACCAAGCTGTCTGCGGTCGACATCCCGGATCGCTTGCTCGAGCGTCCTCTCGACGAGCCGATCCGATGCGTCGACGTCTCCCAGCAAAAGGCGCGCCGCAAGTCGCAGTTTGGGCAAAAGCGCGAAGACGTCGTCGGACGGGTCCGGTACGGAGGTCGCCCGTCCCGATGCCTGTGGGGGAAAGAGTGCGTTGAACACGGCCTGGCTGCCCGAGGATTTCCGCAAATTGCTGGCGTAGCGGAGATGATCGGGAATGGCGATGTCGTCATCGCCACTGAAGAACACGAAGGGGACACCCCGGCGCATCAACTCATCGGCGATTGGAAACACGCGTCGGCCATTGAGATTGACGTCGAGAATTGCAGCTTCGGCCGTCCCGGTGTGTTTGGAAGCCTGTTCGACAGTTGCAGCGGGACCAAGGATTATGGCGCCCATATTGCTGAAAAACCGCGCAAGATCTCCCGCCATCGTCCATTCGTCTTCGACTATCAGAATATGCAGCCCCCGCAGGTCGCGCACGTCGTCATCCTTTCTTGGAACGGAGGTTAGAATGCAGCGGATTTGCTTTCCGAATTCTGTCATCCAAGGCCGCCTGCAACCGTTTCGCAAGCATCAGCATGCGATCCGGGACGGGCCCCGCATGGGAACCTTCGAGCGATCCAGGCGCTCCTGATACCACCGGCGTCGGGAGTTTTATGTCAGCAGATCGTTTTGCCATTGAACCACCATTGATATCGGGTTCAACGTCATCCCTGACGTCTTGTTCCATCCGTCTTGCGCGCTATATGGTTGTGTCCTGTTCGATCCGGCCTTGAGGAGACTTCATGTCGGGTCGGCGAAAGGGGGACATGCCGTGACTGCCCGATCGACTAGATTTCCCATCGTGGGCATAGGCGCGTCCGCGGGCGGCATTCCCGCGATGGAGGGCCTTTTCAAGGGCGTGACCGGCCAGCCCGGCATGGCGTTCGTCATCATCACGCATCTCAGCCCCAACAGGGAGAGTCTGTTGCATGAGGTTGTCAGCCGCTACACCGAGATGCCTGTTTCGGTGGTCGAGGATGGCACGATGGTTCAACCTGACCACGTCTATGTGATGCCGCAAAACGTGACATTGGCCATTGAATCGGGGGTGCTGCACCTGCGTCGGCCCAATGGGCTTACCCAGGAGCGCAAGCCCATCGATATCTTCTTCAGCGCACTGGGTGAAGACCAGGGCGAATATGCCGTCGGCGTTATCCTGTCGGGCGGTGATTCCGATGGAACCCTGGGCGCCAAGGCCATCAAGGAGCGGGGCGGGTTTATCGTCGCGCAAGCGCCGGACGGCTACGGGCCGCGCAATCCCGACATGCCGCAGAGCGCTATTGCCAGTGGGCTCGTCGATGTCGCAGTGACTGCCGAGGAGATCGGGGCGAAGCTGGAGGCTTTCGCCCGCGGCTTCGACACGCTGGACGGGTTGGCGGAAGACGATGGCGATGAAACGCCCGACATCGACAAGGTGCGAGAACAAATCTACGCCATTCTGCGCAGCCACTCCGGCCATGACTTCTCGGGCTATAAGACCAAGACGTTCCTGCGTCGCGTGAAGCGACGCATGCAGATCGCCCAGGTCCATTCCATCAGCGGTTATATAGACTGGCTGAAGAAGGATGCTCGCGAGGTGATGAACCTTTTTCGCGATCTGCTGATCAACGTCACCAACTTCTTTCGCGACCCCGATGCCTTCGAGTTGCTCGAGCGAAATATCATACCGCAGCTGTTCGAAGGCAAGACCGCCAGCGACACCGTCAGGGTCTGGGTCCCCGGATGCGCCACGGGCGAGGAGGTATTCTCCATCGGCATCCTGCTGCGCGAACACATGGAGAAGCTTACGGTCGTTCCGCGCGTCCAGATATTTGCCACCGACATAGACGAGCCTGCGCTGGCGGTGGCCCGGGCGGCACGCTATCCCGAAGCCTTGCTGCAAGGGCTTTCACCCGAACGCCGACAGCGGTTCTTCAACGGCGACGGAGAGAGCTATGTCATTAGCAACGAGATACGGGAACTGTGCATCTTCTCGCCGCACAGCGTCATTCGCGATCCGCCTTTCTCGCGCATGGACCTGGTCTCCTGCCGCAATCTGCTGATCTATTTCGGCCCGAGCATCCAGAGCCGTGTAATCCCTGTCTTCCACTATGCATTGAAGCCCGGCGGTTACCTGTTCCTCGGCACCTCCGAAAGCGTCGGGCAGCACGACAATCTGTTTGCCACTGTCGACAAGAAACATCGCATTTTCCAGGCGCGGGAGCATGCCTCACCGCACATCAGACTGCCGGCCCTGATCGGAGAAAGCCATTCCAGCGTCTTTCCATCCGAAAGCGCCGGCTCGAAGAAGGGACTTGTCGGCTATCCCCTGCGGCAGGCAGTCGAGGCGCAGGTGCTGGAACGGTTCGCGCCGCCGCATGTCCTGGTCAACGCCGAGGGCGATGTCGTCTATTATTCGGCCAGGACCGGCAGATATCTCGAAGCGCCACAAGGGATTCCCAGCCGGCAGTTGCTGACGATGGCTAGGCGTGGGCTGCGGCTGGACCTCCGCGCCGCGTTGCGGGAAGCGACGACGACGCGCCGCACAGTGGTGCGGGAAAACCTCATCGTGGAGGAAGACGACGAACGGGTCCAGCCGATCAGGCTGACGATCGAACCGCTCGCCGAACGTGGCAATAGCGAGCCGCTTTATCTCGTCCTGTTCGAACCGTCGGGGCCGACCCAGGCCCCCTCAGAGGAAGATGGCGGCGGCCGCGACAGCGACAGCGACAGCGACAGCACCGCCGATCTCGAGCGGGAACTACGCGACACCAGAGAGCGCCTGCAATCGACGATCGAGGAGTACGAGACCGCGCTGGAGGAGGTGAAATCGTCGAACGAGGAACTCGTCTCCGTCAATGAGGAGGCGCAATCCACCAACGAGGAACTCGAAGCCTCGAAGGAGGAGATGCAGTCGCTCAACGAGGAGCTCAACACGATCAACGCCGAGTTGACGGCCAAGATAGAAGAGCTCGACCACGCCAACGGCGACCTGCGCAACCTGTTCGAAAGCACCGACATCGCGACCATTTTCCTCGACCGCAGCCTTGTGGTGCGAACCTTCACGCCGGCGGCGTCATCCTTCTTCAGCCTGCGCCCCTCCGATGTCGGCCGGCCGCTGACGGATCTGTCGAGCCAACTCGACTACCCCGAGTTGAAGCAGCACATCGACAAGGTGTTCGAGACGGGCGAGGTCCTGAATCACCATCTGGCACGCGATGCCAGGGGTCTGTTTCACATGGTCCGCATCAATCCCTATCGCGACAAGGGCAACAGGATCCAGGGCGTGGTGGTGACACTTGTCGATGTCACCACTCTGGCACAGGCAGAAGAGCATCAGCAGGTGCTCATCTCGGAACTCAACCACCGGGTCAAGAACATGCTTGCGGTGATCGCCAGCATTGCAAGCCGCACGCGGGAAAGTTCTGATACGAAGGAGGAGTTCGCGGATGCGCTGATCGGTCGCCTGCATGCCATGTCGCGGGCCTACGGCCTGCTGACCCGGGAGAGATGGAAGGAAGCCTCGGTCAAGGAATTGCTCCAGCAGGAGCTCGAACCATTCGGCATCGAGCGGATCGAACTCGATGGCGAGGATGTCAAGCTAGGTCCGCAACAGGGGCTTTCCATGAGTATGGCCATTCATGAACTGGCCACCAACGCGGCCAAGTACGGCGCTTTGTCAAAAACCGATGGCAAGGTCAGTGTGCAATGGTCGATCGAGGACGACAGTTTCACATTTGGCTGGCGAGAAAAGGACGGCCCTCTTGTCAAGGCGCCGTTGGAGAACGGTTTTGGGCTGACTCTGCTGCAGGGAGAAATCGGTTACAGGCTCGGCGGCAATGTCGAGACCGCGTTCCACAAGGACGGCCTCAGCGTCCAGATCGCGTTTCCAGCAAACCACAAGGAGGCGCCGTGAGCGACGACAGGCCACGCGTTCTGGTGGTCGAGGACGAATGGCTGATCGCCGAAGACATCGCGTCACGCCTGCGTGCGGCGGGTTATCCGGTGATCGGCCCGGTCTCGTCGGTCGCCGCGGCTCGTCAGCTTATCGATGCAGGCAAAGCCGACGTGGCGCTGCTGGACATTCAATTGAACGGTGAAACAAGTCTGCCCGTGGCCGAAACATTGCTGGCTCGCGGCATCCCATTCGCCTTCATGACCGGATTTGGGCCGCGCGACGTTCCCACACCCTTCCGAAACTGCAAATTCGTGCCGAAGCCGGCAGGCGACGCTGCACTTCTCAACACCCTGGCGGACCTGGCATCGCTTCGTCCCGACAAACACTCGTTATGAATTCAAGAGGCCGGTTTCGATCAGTCCAGGGGCTTGTCCGTCGGCCTAGGCGTGGTGCTCGCCTGACGCGGCCGCCCCGCGGTTCGATTGGCAACCGGATTGTCCAGCGGCGGGGCCGATGGCCGGGACGTGCCGGCGGTTTTCGGCGTCAGCGGCTTAGCACCGGCATCCGTGTCACTGGCGTCCCGTCTCGGGTGCGGCAGAGCATCGGCGTTTGGTGACCGGACGCTGGGTTTCGATGTGGAATTCTCATTGCTCATGGCGATAGCTTCCTTCGCAGCGGGCGGGCACGATAGTCTCGTCGCCCTGAGTTTATTCTGCGGGTCAACCACCGCCACGGTCGAAAGTTCCAGGTTCCTCGTCGGCGTCGGTGCTATCCTTGGCGGGGAATCCGCGCAAGGTGGACCCCGCGCAAGATGCCGACATCTCAGCCATGCGGTCGCATTACCACCTTGATGCAGCCATCCTGCTTGTCACGGAACGTCTTGTAGAGGTCTGGTCCCGCTTCGAGGTCTGCCCGGTGCGTGATCACGAAGGAGGGATCGATGTCGCCCTTCTGGACCATGGCCAGGAGCGGTTCGAGATAGCGTTGCGTGTGCGTCTGACCCATCCGGAAGGTCAGTCCTTTGTTCATGGCGGCGCCGAACGGAATATGATCGACGAGGCCGATATAGACGCCGGGGACCGAGATGGTGCCGCCTTTGCGGCACGAGTAGATTGCTTCGCGCAATACATGCGGCCTATCGGTGCCGAGATAGACGGCAGCCTTGACCTTGTCGAGCATGGAGTCGGCACTGGCGCCGGGATCCGACTCGGTCCCGACACAGTCTATGCAGCGATCCGGACCGCGGCCATCGGTCATCGCCATCAAAGCGTCGTAGATATCGGAATTGCTGAAGTCGAGCGTCTCGGCCTTGCCGTGCTCGCGAGCCATCGCCAGCCGCTCCGGAATCTTGTCAATGGCGATGACACGGCCGGCGCCGAGCATCCATGCGCTCTGGATGGCGAACTGACCAACCGGACCGCAACCCCAGATGGCGACGGTATCACCTGGCTCGATGCCGGCGTTTTCGGCCGCCATATAGCCGGTTGGAAAGATGTCGGAGAGAAACAGCACCTGTTCGTCGTCCATTCCGTCCGGCACCTTGATCGGACCGACATCGGCGAAGGGCACGCGCAGATATTCTGCCTGTCCGCCCCAATAGCCGCCGACCAGATGCGAATAGCCGAACAGGCCAGCCGGGGATTGTCCCATCACTTCGGCAGCCTGTTTGGCATTGGGATTGGACCTGTCGCAAAGCGAGAACAGCCCCTTCTGGCAAAACCAGCATTCACCGCATGAGATGTTGAAAGGCACCACGATGCGGTCGCCTTTTCTAAATTTCGAATGGCCGCTTCCGACTTCGACGACCTCGCCCATCGTCTCGTGTCCGAGCACATCTCCAGATTCCATGGTCGGCATATATCCGTTCATCAGATGCAGGTCCGAGCCGCATATGGCGCAACAGGTGACTTTGATGATGACGTCGCGATCATCCTCGATGCCGGGGTCAGCCACCTGATCGCATCGAATGTCGCCTTTGCCGTGCCACGTGAGCGCTTTCATGATGGTGCTCCTGCTTGGAGAAGGTCGGCAGAAGACCCTGCCGGACTTTTTTTGGTTTGCTTGAAGGCCGAAGGTCAGTCTTTGGACGCCGAAACCGGCTCGGCCATCTTGCGGTGCTGTTCGGCCAGCGTGCCTGCCGGCGTCACATGCGCTGCGGCGACCTGCAGCTTGTTCTTCCAACCGCTGATGATTTGTTCCTCACCGTCCATCATCGCCTCGTAGCCGGCCTCGGCGACATCGGCGGGATTGTCCTTCTCGTCGGTGCCGACCTTGGTATCCATCATTTCGGCGCGTTCGAAGAACCGCGTCTTCGTTGCCCCGGGCATCAGCACGGTGACTGTGACTCCTGTGTCCCGCAATTCATGACGCAGTGCGATCGAAAAGGAATCGATGAAAGCCTTGGTACCGTTGTAGACCGCCTGGAAAGTGCCGGGCATGAAACCAGCGATCGATCCTGTGAAGAGGATGCGGCCTCGGCCGCGGCGTGCCATCCTGGCTCCGAGTTGATGCGCGAGATAGACGGTCCCGGTGATGTTGGTGTCGATGATGCGGCGGACTTTTTTCCAATCCTGATCGACGAAACCACGGCCGAGCCCACGTCCGGCATTCAGGAACAACAGGTCGACATCGCGATCGCCGATCCCGGCGATCAAACGATCGACACCTTCCTCGGTCGCCAGATCGGCCTCGATGGCTTCGACAGTCACACCATGCGAACCGAGCGCCTCGGCGGCCTGCCGGATCGCAGGTTCGTCAGCGGCTATGATCAGATGGTAGCCGTCCCTTGCGCACAGTTTGGCAAGTTCCTTCCCAATGCCGCTTGAGGCGCCCGTCACCACGGCCAACTTTTCATTCGTCATCACGTCCTCCGAACTCGCTTCGGCCGAACCACTGTCGGGGCTGATTGTTCCGTGCGGTTTGATGCGCGGCCGTATGCGGGCCGTGACAACGATTTGTCCTTGAACAGCGGCGCGTGGAGAGGTGGAACAACTCAGGTCTACGCGAGTTCGACATCCGTGCAGCGTCGTTGCTCCCCCTTGTTGATGCTGCACGATCGGGTCCCCTCAGCCTGATCCAGCCCGCGCGTCCCTGCTCGGAAGCGCGGGCTTTCCCGTGAGTTCGGCTGTCATGTTTTTAAGTTCTGGTGGGAACAATGTACCCGTTTGGCAGTTCGGCGCGCAGGAGGAACAAAATGCAATACGCCGAAGAAATCGCGCTCAGGCGCGTAAAGATGCTGGTCGAACAATATGTTGTCGCCAGGAGCAGGAGATATGATTTCGTCTCGACGGAACTTGCCTGCAAGGCCATTCGCCAGGTCGTACGAAGCCCGATCGAAGACGCCGAACTGGACCATTTGCTGGCTAGAAGCGCGGTCAAACAAGGGCTCTCGGTGCGGTTCGACCGGATAGGTCATTGGCAGGCGGCTTCGCCCGGACTCAGCCAGGAGAAATCAGCATGAGGGCAGTGCTTTTGATGTCGGCGGCATTGCTCGCCTTGGCGGGGTGCAACGACAATGCCGATCCAGTCAAGTCCAAGACGGATACTACGAACAGCCAGCCGGTCGACAAGAATCCCACGACGGACACCAACCCAACACCGCAGACCAGCACCGGCGGCGACCAGCAAGGTACGCAGCCAACCCAGCCGGCATCTCCCAAGCCAAGTGGTGGCTAGGCCTATGGAGCGGCGCAACGCAATAATCTCGCTGGTGATAGCGGCGGTCATCATTGTCGGTTTCGTCGTCGGCTTTTTCTACGTCGATATGGGCTGGCAGACCTCGCCGCTGAAACGCGCGCCGGAGCAGAACCAGGGCGGCAATGCCCCCGCGGATACCGCCCCGGCTGCCGGCGTCCAGAAAAATCCCAGGGAAAACACGGAAATGCCGGGGCAACAGTGATCGACGGCCGGCAGCAACAGGCGAGGCGGCGTCGCGGTGACGGTGCCGAAGTGAGTTCGATACAGCACGGATCTGGAGTGTGGATGATGGGCATCCTTTCCGACCTCGACAAGAAACTGACGGACAATATGTACGAGCATGGCAGCGAATTCACTGATGCGGTTTCGGATCTGCCCGAAGCAGTCGTTGAAGCGGTCGAACGGCTGATGTTTTTCATCCAGCCCGACGCGCGCGACACAGTCAGAACTCAGGTTCTCGGCCTCATTCACGAATACAGAATCCAAGACGCTCCGAACGGGGATCGCCCTGCCTGACCTTCAGCTTACGCTGATGCGGCAATTGAAACCGATCGGGACCTGGCTCGCCGCCGCGTGCTCCGGATCGGCGGGCGCGGTCGTTGACGGACCCGACGAGTGCTCTAGATCAGATTTACGCCGGCCACGGTTTTGTTGGGTCGGGGGAGACTATTCGGTGGCGCACCAAACGCCTGATTTGATCGTTAGACGCCGCTATCTCAGGCTCGACTGCTTGTGCTTGCTGTTGCTGATGTTGTCGGCATGCTCATCTTCCGATCAGATCGAGCAGCAATCACGAACTGCGGCCTCCGCATCGCAGACTGTATTGATGGCGCTGGACGCCTGGGCGGCAGGGGCGGCGCCGACCGCATACACGGCGGGTACGCTGCAATCGATCGGCAAGACGCTTGCCGATGCCGGGGAGCAAATCCGGTCCGCCGAAACCAGTGAACCCGCCGAGCAAGCTTCGCTGACGAAGGCAGTCAACGATTTGTCGGTCGCGGTGGCACGTGCAGAGGCCGGATTGCAGGCGGGCGACCGGCCGGAAGTCCAAGATGCGCAACAGGATCTACGGCTGGCGTCGCGTTCGCTCGCTACCGCCTACGCCAAATATTTCGCGCCGAAGCCATGAAGAAGCTCATGGAAATATCCCTCGGCGTCGTCACCAGCGTCGGCGGCTTCCTCGAAGTTGGGTCCATGGCGACGGCGGCGCAGGCAGGCGCGATGTTTGGCTTCCAGTTGATCTGGGCGGTGGTGCTCGGCACCATCTGCATCATCTTCCTTGTCGAAATGTCCGGCCGGTTCGCGGCCGTGAGCCATCACACGATCTCCGACGGCATCCGCGAGAGATTCGGCTTCAATGTCTTTCTATGGCCGTTGCTTGCCGCCCTGCTGGTCAATTTCCTGGTGCTGTCCGCCGAGATCGGCGGCGTCGCCATTGCACTCGAATTTGCCACCGGCATAGGCTTCCAGTGGTGGGCACTGCCGGTGGCTCTGCTGGCGTGGCTGCTGCTTTGGAAAGGCACGTTCGGCTTCATCGAGAAGGGCGTATCTATTCTCGGTCTGGTGACGCTGTGTTTCGTCGTCGGAGCGGTGATGCTGAGACCCGATTGGACGGCAGTCGCAAGGGGCGCCGTGCCTTCGCTGCCGGTCCACGATGCCGCCAATTACTGGTTCATGGCGGTCAGCATTCTCGGCGCCTCGATATCGCCCTACCTCTTCATGTTCTATTCCTCGGGGGCCATCGAGGACCGGTGGGACAAAAGCTATCTCGGAGCCAATCGGGCCATAGCGGGATTGGGCATGACTTTCGGGGGGACCATCTCGATCGGCGTGTTGATCGTGGCCGCTCTCGTGCTCGCCACGCATGGCGTCACCCAAGTGGATGACTATCACCAATTGCCGTTGATGCTGATACCTATATTCGGCTTCTGGGGCTTCGTGCTGTTTGTTGTCTCCCTCGCCATTGCCTGCTTCGGTGCCGCACTAGAGGTCGGGTTGCAACAGGCCTATCTTGTGGCCCAGGGTTTCGGCTGGAATTGGGGCGAGGATCGCAAGCCGCGCGACGATCCGGGTTTCAGCGCCACCTACACGATATCATTGCTTTTGGCGGCTATTCCCATCGCGCTTGGTCTCGATCCGCTGAGGCTCACCATCTTCTCCATGGCGCTGACGGCAGCCAGCCTGCCGCTGACGGTCGTCCCATTCCTGTTTCTGCTGAACGACAAACGTTATGTCGGCGAGCATCGCAATGGCATTTTGTCGAATGCCGCCGTCATCTTCATCATCGCGCTCGGCTTCGTACTGGCGGTGGTGACCATCCCGCTGCAGATATTCGGAGGCACATGATGAAGTTGCTGCGTGATCTCCTCGACAAGCAGGTGGTCGACCGCGAGCAGATCAAGATCGGCAAGGTCGACGGGCTGGTGGCGGAGTTACGGCCTGGCAAGCCGCCTCGGATCATTGCCATCGAGCTCGGCTCCATCACCCTGGCACGTCGCCTCGGCGCACGGCCTGGGCGGTGGATGGCGCGGCTCGCGGTCAAGCTGGGTGGCAAGCAGCATGGCGAGCCCCATCGGATCGCCTGGCACAAGGTAAAAGATATCGGCATCGATATCGAGTTCGACATCCATGTGCGAGAAACGTCGATCTTCGCCTGGCAGGACTGGTTGCGCGACCATGTCATCGGGCGCATTCCGGGAGCTTGATGATGACCACCGTCAATCTTGAGCATCTGGCTGGGCGACGCGTACTCTCGCAGCGCGGCAAGAATGTCGGCTATATCGAGGAGATCCACGCCGAACGGGATGGTGACGATTTCGTCGTCACCGAATTCCATGTCGGGGTCTACGCCGCTTTCGAGCGCCTCTCAGCCTCGGCCATAGGCGTGGCAGTGCTGGATCTTTTCCGATTGCGCCGCCGCGACGGTCTATATCGCATCCCTTGGAACAAGCTCGACATTTCCGATCCCGCGCGACCGCGGCTGCTGTGCCCAATGACCGAACTCTCGGGCATGAAGGGCGCACCAGACCTCCAGGAATAGGCCGTGGTGCCGCATCGTCGGGATCATTCTCAGCGCAGCATGCCTGCCGTCAGGAAAACCACGGCTGCTATCAAAACGACAGCTGCAATTACCAACACCGGCCAGTTGCCGCCGGGCCGCAGTTCCGGCTCGCCTTCGACCGGGCGCATGGCATTGGCAAAGCTGGCATCGTTTTCGAATTTTGGGCGAGTGCGCGGCGGACTTGTCCCAGCGACCGGATTTTGCGTGTCCGCAGCCTCGGCGTCTGTCTCAAGCGGGGCAATGGCGGGATCGAACCCCGGCGTTTTGTCCTGCGTTGCTCCTGCCTGAACTTCGCTTCTGGCCGCGGCAGGCGTGGGACTTGAAACCTTGATCATGATTTCTCCCTTTCGAACCAATCTCGGCAGAGTCGCACTTGCAGGCACCGGCGAGGCGACCCACCACGGTCAGACTTGCTCGCTCAGCAGAATCTTGGCGTCCTTGGCCGCAACGATGAACGCCTGTCGTGCGGTCCTTGTAGGCTTTTCGCCTCGCATGACGGCAAGGCACGCTCTGATCGCGGCAAGACGCCTCTCGGATGTCGGCTTTGGCCAGTCCCGCAGCAGCACTTCGGCTGCGTCCGACACCGAAACCACAACCCTGTCGCGGTCTATCCGGCCAGGTTGAATGATAATCGGCTTTCTGAAATGTCCAGTACGCACATGCCTCTCCAGCGGGATGCACTCTATTCGACACGTCGCTGCAAGACTGCGCGTCGCGACGCGTTTAACTCCGCACTCGTCGATTTGTTCCAGAGCATCTGGCGTTTGAAACAACTAGCCGATGGCCATCCGTGCGCCCTGTCCCAAGACTTACAGCAGATCTTTCCGAAGGAAGACTCGGGCATGTCCAGGGATCCCGAATTCGACTTTGCCGAATTCCTCGAACCCGTGCTGCATGTAGAATAGCGGCGCCTGGAAACTGCTCGTCTCCACGACGGCCTTCTTGCAGCCCCGCCGGATGGCTTCTTCCTCGATCGTCGTGAGAAGTTGTGAGCCAAAGGATTGGCCACGCAACTGCTCAGGCAGGAAGAACATGTCGAGAAACAGGAGCCCAAGCTCCGTCCTGCCCCAAAGCCCGCCCCAGGTCTTTCCTGACTGGTCGCGAAGCTCCGCTCCGATATCAGCTCGGTCGTCGATCCCGGTCTGTGCGATGTTGTATTGATAGAGCGCTGCGGCGGCCTGCGCTCTTTCATCGTCGCTATAGGTCAAAGTGGTTGTAAATCTCTCGGATCGGAATGACATGCATTTTCCTCCTGGTGGGCACAGGCATGAGATCCGCCGGCAACGTCGGTCACGGCCAAGATGAACTCGTTGCCAACGCCAGAAATAAATCCGGCATCCATCTCGGGCGCCTTCGAACGCCGTGGGCTTCGTCTGATGGTCTTCACAAAATATTACGTGAGGGAACGTTCGCGCCTAACTCGTCTTAGGCAATCGAGGCGGTTGTCGCCTCGCGGATTGCGAAGGAGAAGAACAATGCCTAATCAAGGTGGTAGCCACGAACAGCACGTGAAGGCAGGCCAGCAGAGCCACAAGAACGCCGACAACAAAAACCGTCAGCAACAGCAGGCCTCTGGTGGTGGTCAACGGCAGCAGGGCGATGGATCCGGCATGCGTGGTGGAACCCACGAACAGCATGTGAAAGCTGGCGAACAAAGCCACAAAAACCGCTGATCGCGTGTGATTTCAGCAGACCCGCCCCGAAGTATCGGGGTGGGTTTGATTGCATCTGAAGGGTACCGACGAAGAGGGCGCGAGGCCGGGTCGCGAAGTCGCCCGGCGGCTTGGCGCCGGGGCGACGACGCCCAGTCAGGCAGCTTGCTGCAGGGCGCGCTCATTGACACCGCCTTCGCCCAGCCCGGAAAGCGCTTCGTCCGTCGCGACCTCCTCTTTCAATGTCTCGTTGAGGAGCTTGACCACGTCGCTCTTGCCAAGCTGTTCAGCCCACGCGACCAACGTGCCATAGCGCGCGATTTCATAGTGCTCGACGGCCTGTGCCGCGCCGACCAGTCCTGCATCCAGCGCCGGGTCACCCTTGTATTCGTCGAGAATTTCCGACCCTTCCTCAAGAATGCCGTCGATCGCCGGACAGGTCTTGCCGCGGGCCGGTTTGTCCATAAGTTCGAACACTTGCTCGAGCCGATCGACCTGGCCTTCGGTTTCCATGCGATGTTTCTCAAAGGCCGCGGCCACCTCCTCGGATTCGGCGCCCTTTGCCATCTTCGGCAAGGCTTTGAGTATCTTCTTTTCAGCGTAGTAAATGTCCTTCAGCCCATCGAGGAACAAAGCCTCCAGTCCTTTTGTCGTCGCTCTTTTTGCAGTCGCCATGATTTGTCTCCCTTGGATTGTCATGAAAGCTCACCGGCGGTGTAGCCATGGACTAACTTTCCATGGAAGCAGTTGTTCCCTGGGCGCGACTCGGAAGGGGCAGCACGCCAAATACCGCTTTTGTCGAGAGCCGATCGCTATCAAAAGGCGATGGACGATGACGGTGTGAGAATCGCCGGCAGTGACGGAGAGCACCGGGGTTCGTCGCGCCATATGGAGTAGATGGGAGTTCATATACGAAATCATATTTACATATAAAACAAATCATGATGATCTTGCAGTCGTGCAGCGCGGCTAAGGTGGTTGGTTCCGGCGTACATCGCTGAGCCTGAATGCCAGCAGATGATCGTGCGCGCATGAAATCAACATGATGTCGCGGTCGAGTCAGCCGTGCATTGATCGGATGTAGGGAGTGCGGCATGCCCTTTGATGTCATCGTTATCGGAGCCGGCGCAGCCGGAGCTGTTCTTGCTGCCCGGCTAACCGAAGATGCTGCCACGAACGTGCTTTTGCTGGAAGCGGGGCCGGACTACCGGAGCGGCGAGCAACCTGCCGAGATGGCGAGCCCAAATCCCTTCAACCTGCTTCTTCCCGACCATTTTCAGCAACAATACATGTATCCCGACCTGATGGCTCGTCGCACGAAGCGGCAGGAACACCGGGTCTACTGGCGCGGCAAGGGGCTTGGCGGTTCGACGGCCGTCAATGGGCAGATTGCCATTCGCGGTGTGCTCCATGCATTCGACCGCTGGGAGGAAATCGGATGCAAGGGCTGGTCGGGAGCCGACGTGCTGCCCTTCTTCTGCCGCCTGGAGGATGACCCGATCGCGGCCAATTTTCACGGCAGCGGCGGCCCGATTCCGATCTACCGCGCGCCTGTCGAAAGCTGGGGCAGCGTCGACAAGGCCATGCGCCAAAGCGCGATGGCTCTCGGCCATCCCTGGCATGACGATCTCAATGCTCCGGATGCCGAAGGGGCTTGCACCTATCCCATCAACAGTCGAGCCGGCAAGCGCGTGTCGGTCAATGACGGCTATCTGGAAGCTGCCCGCGACCGGCCGAACCTTACCATCATCGGGCAGGCGACGGTGGACAAGGTGCTTTTCGATGGCAGGAAAGCGATCGGCGTTTTGGCCATCGTGGCCGGGCTAGTTCGCAAATTCGAGGCGCCGCTGGTCATCGTCTCGGCCGGCGCCATCCACTCTCCGGTCATCCTGCAGCGCTCGGGCATCGGTCCTGCGGCTCTCTTGAAACGAAAGGACATCGAGGTGCTTGCCGACCTGCCGGTCGGCGAAGGTTTCTTCGACCATCCTTATTGCCGCATCGAACTGAAGCTGAAGCCGGGATTCAAGGCGACCGATGTCGACGCGCGGCATACCAACTGCTGTGTGCGGATGAGTTCGGGCGTGCCGGGCGCTGAGCGCGACGACATTCTCTACGTTGCCATGAACCATGGCGGCATCGGCGTGGAGTCCGACAGCGCCCAGTTCGGCGAGGCGATGGTCAATCTGATCCTGATGGAGGCCAAGAGCCGCGGCACCGTGCAACTGCGTTCCGCCAACCCTTTCGACCAGCCGCTCGTGGAAGAGAACATGCTGGACGATCCAATGGATCTCCAGCGCATGCGTATCGCCTATCGCCACCTTGGCGAGATTGCCCGGCAGGCGCCGATCCAGGCGATCGCCGAGCGCGTCCTGCTGGGGGATTCCGATCTGCCTTTGTCATGGCTCGAAACGGCAAGCGACGAGGAGGTCGACAATTTCCTGCTGGCGCAGTCTTCCGATGCGCAGCATGGGATCGGAGGCTGTTGCATGGGAAGGCCCGGCGAGGCCGTGGTCGATCCGGAATGCCGGGTCTACGGTTTGGAAGGACTGCGGGTTATCGATGCGTCGATCATGCCGCTCGATTGCCAGGCAAACACCAATCTCACCTCGATCATGATTGGCGAGAAAATGGCCGACAGCCTGCGCCGGTCCACCTGACAGCTCGAGGGCAAGCCCGCGCACAAGGCGCGGGCCTTGGAGTCAGCGGGTGATATCCACGGTAATCGTCTTCAAATCGCACATTTCCATCAGCGTGTGCCGGCCCCCGGTGCGGCCGAGGCCGCTCTGCGTCCCGGCGGCGCCGCCGGCAGGAATATGCGGCTCCCAATAACAGCTCATCTCGTTGATGTTGACGATGCCGACCTTCAGGCTTTCAGCAAAGGCAAAGGCGTTCTTGATGGTGCTGGTGAAGACCGCGGCCGACAGGCCGTAGGGGCTGGACGCCGCAAGTTCCATCGCCTCCTCGTCGGTCTCGAAGGTCAGCACTGGTGCGATCGGCCCGAAGGATTCCTCGACATTGAGCAGGCTTTCCCGGGTCAGTCCTGTGACGATCGACGGCTCGAAATAGAGATTGGTGGCAAAACCCGACGCCACATTGCCGCCGGTGACGATCTCGGCGCCACGCGCGCGGGCGTCCGCGATGTGGCTGAGCACCTTGTCGACGGCCACCGCATTGTTGATCGGACCCATCGTTGTCGCGGGATCGAAAGGGTCGCCCATTTTCACCTGCGCGGCCGCTTTCACGAGACCTTCGATGAAACGGTCATGGACGGATTTATGCACCAGCACGCGTTCGGTGGCCGTGCAGATCTGCCCGGCATTGGCAAAGCAGCCGGCCCCGACCTGGGCGGCGGCCATGTCGATATCGGCATCGGCCAGCACGATGGTCGGACCGTTGCCGCCCATTTCGAGCAGAAGCGGCTTGCCCGCTCCACGCCGGGCGATCGTCGCGCCTGTGACAGAACTGCCGGTGAAGCCGATGGCATGGGTGCCCGGATGAACGACCGCCTCGTCGCCCACCTCCGCACCGTCACCCAGAACGAGATTGATGGCGCCGTCCGGCAGGCCCGCCTCGATGAAGCATTCGACAAGTGCCGTGGCAATCAGCGACGTCGTCGGCGCCGGCACCCAGACGACGGTGTTGCCCGTTGCGATGGCCGGTCCGAGATAATAGAGGCAGGGCAGGGCGAGCGGGAAATTCCAAGGTGTGATGATGGCAAAGACACCCTTCGGCTGCAGGAAGCTGAAGGCGCGCTTGTTGGCATCGGCAAGCGGAAACGCCGCCGTCTCCAGCCACTTCATCTGCTCTGCCGCATTGCGGAAACCGAGAGCTGCCGCCGATGCTTCGGCCTTTGCTTCGCTGTGGAAGGGCTTGCCCTGTTCCAGGCAGAGCAGCCGTGCGAGCTCCTCGGCGCGCCTGTCGATCGCGTCGGCGATGCGCATGCACAGCTGAGCCCGCGCGAAGGTTCCCATCTTGCGCATGGCCTCGCGTGCGCCTTCGGCGGCTTTCACCGCGCGGCCGACATCGGCACGGGTGGAAAGCGAGAGATAGCCGAGATGCTCGCCCGTCGACGGACTGTCGATTTTCAGGAATTTGCCGGAGCTGCCGGCAATCCACTCGCCGCCGATGCGGTTGATGCCGATGCGGGCGGCTGCTTCCGGCTCCGAGACGATCGCCATGCCGCGCAGGTTGGGGCCTTCGAGAGAAGATTTGAAATGGACTGTCATCATGCGTTCCTTTGGCCGAATTCGGATTGGATGTTCAAAATGGCGGCGCGGCTGCGTTCCACGGCTGCGATGAAAAGTCTGCTGCCGGCCTCCGCGCTCGCCTCCGAGGGCGTACCGATGACGCCGTTGCCGCGGATGGCTTCGAAACGGCGCCAGACGGTGACGGCCGGCGCGGCGTAAAGGTGAGGATCCGGCCAGGATGGCGGGGTGCCGCCCGGCGGGATGAGATCGCGGCGAACGCTGTCGCCAAGCACATGCATCATCAACGACGTTTCAAGCGCACAAGCGTGACCGGTGCCTGTAGCGGCATCGGGCAGGGCCTCCGCCGCCAGGTCGGCGATGAGATCGAAATACGAGAAACCCGCCGTGACGATGCCACGCTTACCAAGGGTGGTGATCGCCACCTGGATGGCGGCGCGGTTTCCGCCATGCCCGTTCAGCATGACCGGCAGATAGCCGTCTTCGGCAAGGCAGGTGCAGAGATCGACGAGAACGGCGATGAAGGTCTGCGGGCTGAGGCTCATCGTGCCGGAGAAGGAGCGATGATGCTCGGACGAGCCATAGGCGAAAGGTTCGGCGACACGCATGGAAGCCTGTCCTTCCGCCGCGGCGAGCGCAACCGCTTCCGCAAGCCAGCAATCGACGCCGAGCGGCAGATGCGGGCCATGTTGCTCGACAGCGCCGAGCGGTAGAATGACGACGGGTTTATGCACGCCGGCTGTCGCGTGTCTTTCCGTATCCGGGGAGGTCATCAGCGCAAAGCTGGATCCAGGCGGGATCGGCAAGGCCGGAGCTGGCTCGTTCATCGTGCTGCCTCGACAAGCCGCGCCTTGGCGTAGGTCATGCCGGAATCGGCCAGGAGAGCGACCATGATGATTGCCCCCTTGTAGAGTTCGAGGCTGGACGGGTCCGTGCCGAACACCCGAAGCGCTGTCGTCAGCAGGCTGACGATCAGGGCGCCGACGACCGCGCCCCACACCGTTCCCCGTCCGCCAAAAATACTGGTGCCGCCGAGCACGGCAGCGGCGATCGCGTCCAGAAGCAGCGAGGTACCACCGATATTGGGCGTCACGACAGGCACCCGGCTGATCATGATCACAGCCGTCAGGAAGACGAAGATACTGGAGGCGCAATAGACGAGGATCGTGTGTTTCGTCACCGGGATGCCGGCAAGTTCCGCGGCCCCGGCATCCGACCCGAGCGCATAGGTACGCAGCCCGAAACGGCTGTGCCGCATCAGGATTGCTGCTACGGCGACGATCAGCAGTGTTGCGAAGATGACATTGGGAATGCCGAAGCTGCGCTCGATGCCGACCGCGCGAAGCGTCGGATCCTTCAGCATCAGGACGCCTTTGGAGGCAACCGCAAGCGTTGCGCCCTGCAGCGCGACCATTGTGGCCAGTGTCGTCACGAAGGGCGGTATCTTCAACAATGCGATAACGGCGCCGTTCGCGAGGCCGATCACCACCATCACGGCAAAGCCGACGAGCAGGGCAAGCGGCAGGCCGGCGCCGCCGTCGATCAGGCTGGCGATGAAGACGGCACAGAAGGCGACGCCGACGCCGGCGGACAGGTCGATGCCTGCCGTCAGCAGAACGATCAGGGCGCCCAGCGCCAGGATGGCGATCGGGGTCGCCTGAGCGACGATGTTGATGAGGCTGGCGGTTGAAACGATGCGGGCGTCGATGAGGGCGAAGATCGCCAGCAGGACGACCAGCAGGATCAACGGCGACAGGTCGAGAAAGCGCCTGCACCAGATGTTCTGTTGGCGGGTCATGAGGGTCCTCTCATCGGATGTGCCAATCTTCGACCGGTTCGCGCAGACCTGATTTGACGCTGCGCAGGATTGCATCGTTGACGGCGACGGCGCGCAGGGCGTCGCCGAGCGGCATCACGAAAGGGGTGTCGTCGCGAACCGCCGAAATGAAATGGTGGACCTCCTCGAAGAGATCGCCGGTGATACGGCCATTGACGGTCGGCCAGTGCAGGGCGTCGGGTTGCGACCACTGTCCCCGCGACAGGATGCGCAGACCATGGTCGCGGACGTCGAGGTCGATCATGCCTTCCGTGCCGATGATTTCCGTGCGTGCCCAGATGCCGGTCGGAACGGTCGGTGGCAGCGTCCAGCCGAAGTAGAGCTGTCCGCTCATTCCGTTCGACAGCTCGACGGTGGAGAAGATCGCGTCTTCGGAGCGAACCCCGAGCGAAGGCATGAGCTTGGCGACCGGGCGGGAGTAGACGGCGATGATGTCCGAACCTGAGATCCATTGCAGCGCATCCACGTCATGCACGCCGAGGTAGAAGCAGACGCTCGAATTTCCGTTCATGCGAAGACCGACTTCGCGATTGGTGAAACGGCCGCTGCTGCCGTGGATCGGCTCGCCGATCCGCCCGGATTTCACCGCTGCCGCGGCCTCGCAATAGCGCGGGTCGAACCGCAGGATGTGGCCGACCAACAGGCGCGCGCCGTTTCTCTCCGCCGCTCTAGCAATCGCCTTGGCAGCGGAAAGATCGTGAGCCATCGGTTTTTCGAGCAACACCGGCTTGCCGGCATCGAGCAGCGTGCGGCAGACGTCTTCATGCAGCGTGTCGGGTGCCGCCACGATATAGGCGTCGGCGGCATTGGCGGCCAGCGCGGTGGCGGCATCGCGGAAATGCCGGGCACCGAAATCGGACGCGGCCTTGCTTCCCGAGGCAGCATTCGGATCAACGAATGCCGACAGTTCCGCGACAGGGCTCGCGGCAACCACCTGCGCATGCAGAAGGCCCATGTAGCCGGCACCGACAATGGCGATCTTCAGCTTGCTCAAAGGGTTCTCCTTACAGGCATGGTGCAAGGTTGGATGCTGGCCGGGGTGCGCAGGCTGGCGGTGTGATCGTGTGATCACCGAAGGCCAGCGTCATCACTTCTTCTTCCGTCGCCCCACGAGCCAGCGTGCCGACAGAGTGGCCTTCGCGCATGACGACGATGCGGTCGGCAACGCCGAGAACCTCGGGCAACTCGCTCGACACCATGAGGATCGCCGCGCCCTCGGCCTTCAATCTTGCGATCAGGTGATGGAGTTCGGACTTCGCGCCGACGTCGACGCCGCGTGTCGGCTCGTCGAGCAGGATGATCTTCGGTTTGGTGGCAAGCCATTTGCCGATGACGACCTTCTGCTGATTGCCGCCCGAAAGCTCGATGGTCATTTTGTCGGGCTGGGCCGGCCGCACGCCGAGTGAGCCGATGAGATCGCGGGCGAGTGCCAGGATGCGGCGAGGTTTCAGCAGGCCGAAGTGACTGTTGTCGCGAATCCAGGCGAGGGACAGGTTGTCCCTGATCGACATCGTGCCGACGAATCCTTCCAGGTGCCGGTCTTCGGGTATGTAGACGATGCCGGCGCGATTGGCGGCCTTGGTGTCGCCGCCGGTCTGCTGCCCGCCGAAAATTCTGAGCGTGCCGCCATGCATGGTCTCGAGGCCGGCAATCAGCCTGAGCACCTCGGAGCGGCCGCTTCCCATCAGGCCGGCGAGCGCGACGATTTCGCCCCTGCACACGCTGAGCGTGGCCGACTTCAAGAGCTTGCCATCGGAGATGTTGCTGATTTCGATCGCGGTTTCGCCGACTTGCGCTTCGAGATAGGGGAAGATGTCGCCGACGTCGCGCCCGACCATCATCGAGACGATCTCGGCCTCGCTGGTCTGGCGGGTCTGGCGCTCGCCGATGAAGCGCCCGTCACGCAGAACGACGACGCGGTCGCACTGGCTGAAGATCTCTTCCATCTTGTGGGAGATGTAGAGGATGCCGGCGCCGCGAGCTCTCAGCCTGTCGATCAGGTCGTAGAGTTGGTCGCGCTCGCGGTTGGAGAGCGCGCTGGTCGGCTCGTCCATGATGAAGAACCAAGCATCGGACAGAACGGCACGGGCAATTTCCACCATCTGCCGGTGCCCGACGGAAAGCGTTCGCAGCTCCGCGCCAATGTCGATGTCGAGCGACAGCTCGTCCATGATGGATTTTGCATCTCGCCGCATCCGGGCCCGGTCGAGAAATCCCAGGCGGGTATGCGGTTCGCGGCCGATGAAGAGATTCTCCGCCACCGTCAGGTCCGGCGAAAGGCTGAAATGCTGATGGATGACGCTGATGCCCCTGGCGTCGCTGGGGGAGTGGAACTGGACGGCGTTGCCGTCGATGATGATCTCACCCTCGTCCGGGCGATGCAGACCGGAAATGCACTTCACCAGCGTCGATTTCCCGGCCCCGTTCTCGCCGGCAAGTCCCACCACCTCACCGGCCGAGACGGCAAAGCTGACACCATCGAGTGCCTTGACGCCCGGAAAAGACTTGCCAAGCCCGCGCAAGGCGATGCTGTGTTTGCCGACCGGTGTTGCGGCGATGTTGCGGGGCGACGGGGTGGACTTGCGGCCACCGGTCTTGAACAGGGCGGCGACACTCTCCGGCTGGCTGGTGAGAACGGCCACCAGAATGAGGCTCGCGGTCACGAAATAGATCAGGATCTGCGGTACCTGCAGGAAGGACAGGCCGGTGTTGATGACGCCCAGCAGCAGCGCCCCGATCGCCGTTCCCCAGATGGAGCCCTGGCCGCCGGACAGTTTCGTGCCGCCGATGATGGCGGCTGTGATGGCTGTAAATTCGAGGCCGGTGCCGGCAAGCGGCTGTGCCGAACCAAGGCGGCCGATGGTGAGTATCGCGCCGAGCCCGGCCGTCGCACCGGCAATCAGGTAGACGGAGATGCGCACGAGGTCGACGGGAACCAGTGAGGCCCGCGCCGCGCCCGCATTTCCGCCGACCGCATAGATCCAGCGTCCGTAGACCGTACGATTGAGCACGAACCACCAGAGGCCCAGGCAGATGGCGGCGATGATGACGGAGACCGGCAGGAGGCCGATCGTCTCGCGTCCCGCGAAAAGCAGGACCGGATCGGCGACCGCGATGCTGGATGCGCCGGAGAGGCTGAGCGCCAGGCCGCGCGCAAACGCCATGGTGGCGAGCGTTGCGATGAATGGGGAGATGCCGGCAAAGCCGATCAACGTTCCATTGAGCAGACCGATTGCGGCACCGCCACCGATCGCGGCGAGAAGGCTCAAGCTCGCCGAGCCGGTTGCCGTGTAGGCAAGACCCGCGGCGATGCCGGAACAGGCAAGATTGCTGCCGACGGAAATATCAATGCCGCGCGCGATGATCACGGCCGTCATGGCAAAAGAGATGAGGGCGATGACCGCACTCTGCTGCGCGATGCTGACAAGATTGCCGGTCGACAGAAAACGCGGATCGATCCAGCCGAAGACGGCGATGGCGACCAGCAGCACCGCGATGAGAACCGGTTCGTTGCGCCGCAGTAACGGAGAGGTCCAGGACTGGAACATGGGTCGGTCCTCTTATCGAGCATCATGCGCGGTCACCACGGAGCGGCGACGGCGATCGTCGGGAAAAGGGGACGCCGGATGATATGTCATCCGGCGCTTGAGCCGCTTTAGGCTGTTACTTTGCCAGGGTCATGGCGGTCGCCGGAACCTTGGGACCGAGTTGCTCGGTATAGTTCTTGGCTTCCACCGCCTCTTTGTCGGTGTTGATGTATTCGAAGGTGAGGCCATCCGCCTTGAGCTTCGCGGCCGTCGCATCCGAGGTCACGAAATAGGTCGGCATGTAGAGATCCTGCGGCAGCTTTTCGCCGTTGGCCAGGCGAGCGGCAACGGCGATGTTCCAGTAGCCGACACGATAGGCGCCGGTCAGCACGTCCATCACCATCTTGCCGTCGTCGATCAGCGGCTTCATCTCGGCGTCGCCGTCATAGCCGCCGTAGAGCAACTGGGTTCCCATCGAGCTGGCAACGGAGTCGGCGGCCAGGCAAAGGCTGTCGGAGATGCAGCCGATGGCCTTCAGATCCGGATAGGTGGTGAGCCAGGTCTGGGCGGCATTGGTTGCCTTGGCTGCGTCCCAGCCGGTCGGCTCGATGCCGACAACCTTGATGTCCGGAAACTCCTTTTTCAGGGTTTCGACAAAGCCTTTTTCGCGCGTGTCGGACACGAAGTTGCCACGCGAACCGACGAGCAGGGCGACTTCGCCCTTGCCGCCAAGCGACTTGCCGAGCGCGCGGGCAACCATCGACATGTTGTCGTAGTCTGGATAGAGCGTCGAGTAGTTCGAGCCGGCCTCGACCTTGTTGCCCATGGTGATCACCGGAATGCCGGCGGCGGTGGCTTTCTGGATGACCGGAATGACCGCGTTCTTGTCGATCGGATCGATCAGGATCGCGCTGACGCCCTGATTGATGAAATTCTCGATGATGCTGACCTGTTTTTCCAGACTGCCCTCGGCGCTCTGCCAAGTGGATTTCACCCCATAGTCGGCGGCAGCCACGTCGCCCGCTTCCTTCATGCGGACGAAGAAGGAGTTCTGCAGGTCGATTGCCGCAAGCCCCAAAACCTTTTCCGCGGCAAGCGAGGGCGTCGCGATGGCGAATGCGAGCAGAGCAATGGATGCTTTCAGGGAAATGCACATGTTCAGTTCTCCTCTTGTTGCGACAGGACGATTCTTCGCCTCTTTTTCATGTCCCGCACGACGACCGTCCCAGTGACAGGCATTCCGGCGGTATTTCGCGGCACTCGTGCCGTATCCATGTCAGGGCCGCGTCTGCGTGGACCGGCCTTGTTCAATCTCAGCCATTCAGGCCTTCGATACCGGCGCCACAGACAAGCCCGGCGATGCGGGCGCCGCGCGGTGGCTTGAAAGCTCCGCTCGTCAACGCGGCCACCGATGCCGCCCCACTGAGGTCGGCGGCGATGCCGAATTCGAACCAGAGCAATTCAGCGGCCTTCTGCATGTCCGCATCCTCGACAAGGACGATGTCGTCGACGTGCTTGGCGACGATCTCGTAGATGCTTTCGTCCGTGCGGCCGCAGGCCATGGTCGCCACCTTCGTCGTTATCTGGGGCAAGCGAACGACACGGCCGGCAGCCAGGGAGGCGTGAAGGGTCGGTGAACCGGTCGGCTCGACACCGATGATCCTGGCTTCGGGTTTGACGTGCTTCAGGACTTCGGACATGCCGCTGATGAGCCCGCCACCGCCGATCGCGACGATATAGATGTCGGCATTGGGCATCTGATCGACCATCTCCAGCGCCACGGTTCCCTGACCGGACACGATCTGGGCATCGGCGAAGGGATGCATGTAGAAGGCGCCGCACGCCTTTGCCTCGGCCGATGCAGCCTCATGCGCTTCATCCCAGACATTGCCTTCGAAGCGAACGTCAGCCCCCCATTTGCGAAGCTTTTCCGCCTTCAGCGGGCTTGCATTGTTCGGCAGGTAAATGGTGGCGGGAACGCCGGCCCGGGCAGCCACATAGGCGGTGGCCAGGCCGTGATTGCCGCCGGATGCGGCGATCAGTCCGTTTTCGATCCGGCTTGGCTCGAGCGTTTTAACCCGGTTCGTGGCGCCCCGAATTTTGAAGGAGCCGCTCACCTGGAGGCATTCCAGTTTCAAATAGACATCATGTTGAAGGTTTGCGCCCGTGGCATGGTCGAGCTTGACGACCGGGGTGCGCCGTATGAAGGGGGCAATGCGCCGGGCAGCCGCCATGATGTCCTCATGGCTCATCGGTCAGTGCCTCCGGATATTCGTTGGCAAGCACGAAGCAGCAATTCCCCGGACGCACACGGCCGGGCTGACGCTTGGCGAAAACGATACCGTCGATGGGGTGAAGAAGATCGATGGGCGCGCGTGACGGCGTGTGGAGGAAGTGAATGCGTCCGGCAAGGTCGCCCTTGCTGACGGCACTGCCGAGCGGGCTCAAGGGCTCGAAGACACCGTCCTCCTCGGAAAGCAGATAGCCTTCGCTTCCGGGAACCTTGAGCACGCGTGCGTTGGCGCCAGGGGCGATGTCAGGCGCGCCCTTCAGAACGCCTGCATGTTTCAGCACATTGCGGATGCCCCTGCGGCAGATGGCCAGCGCATCCGGACTGACAAGGCCGCCGCCGGCCATCTCACTGCCGATAACGATCAGTCCCTGGTGGTTGGCGGACGCGGTCGAGGTCCGGGTTTCACCGAGATTGTCGACCATGACAACGGTCGGCGCCCCGAAGGCGAGCGTCGCCCTGATGTTCTTGCGATGCCCCTGCGAGGTCGGGGAGGGCTCGATGATCGCGCTCGGCAGGATCATCAGGGACGAACCGCCGGAATGGAGATCCAGGAAGTAGTCGGCCATCGGAAACAGGACGTCATGCACGTAAGCCGCGATCTGGCTTGTCAGCGTGCCGTTGAAATCGCCCGGGAAACTGCGGTTGAAATTCAACCCGTCGACCGGGGAGGTGCGGGTGCCGGCCTCGACGGCCCGAATGTTGATGGCCGGAATCGCAATGATGCGTCCGGCAATATCCCGTGGATCGATCTCGCGCAGAAGCTCGCCGAGCGCGATCGGCCCCTCATATTCGTCGCCGTGGTTGCCACCCTCGATCAGGACCGTTGGACCGTCACCGTTCTTGATGACGGCGAGCGGAACGCGGACCGTACCCCAGGCATCGTCGTGCGGCGATTGGGGCACATGGAAGAAGCCCATCTGCTTGCCCTCGCGATCGAAATCGACGGACGTGTAAACACTGTTGTTCCGGGGAATGATGGTTGCGCGCACAGTGTTTGCACGTCTCTGGACGGTCATCGGGTCGGCCTCGAAATTCATTGTCCCCGTCATCATGTCAGTTTTATATATGGTGTCAAGTTTGGATATAAAACCAATGGCAATTCCGATTTCTTGTCTCTATCGTGCGGGACCACCGGGGATTCTTCGAATGGCAGATGACGCAAAAGAGAGTGGCAAACCGACCTATTCGGCCCCGGCGCTGACCAAGGGGCTGGATGTCCTGGAACTGCTGGCGGAGGCGCGGGCGCCCTTGACGATGAAGGAGATCGCGGAAGGCCTCGGCCGTTCGAAGAATGAGATTTTCCGGATGCTGATCGCGCTGCAGGAGCGTCAATATATCGAGCGCAACGCCGAGACCGACGCCTATTCGTTGACCGACAAGCTTTTCAAGCTGGGGCTGCACACGCCGAGCGCTCAGGATCTCATGTCCGCCGCCATGCCCGAGCTGACGCAGATTGCCGGGGACTCAAATCAGTCGCCGCACCTGGTCGTCTTCAATCATGGCTTGACCGTCGTGACCGCGGCCGCTCCCGGCGGCGAGGACATGGCGTTCACGCTGCGCCTCGGCTACGGCCGCCTGGCCACCGACGCGACCTCCGGCCATGTGATACTTGCCTTCCAGTCACCAAAGGTCGCAGCGCGGATGATCGATGAATGTGCGGCGCATTCACCGGCGCCGCTGGATCGTGACGCGCTGGAAAAGCAGCTTCGTACCATCCGCGCGGACGGCTACTGGATGCGCGAGAGCCGTGACTTCGTCGGGATCACCGATATCTGCTGTCCGGTCATCGGGCCGGACGGCAGTGCCGTCGCCTCCATCATCGTCGCCTATATCAATCGCCACACGCGTGAAAGCCGCCATGCCTATACTCTGGAGGTCCTGCGGGCTGCCTGCGATCGCATCTCCATGAAGCTGTCACCGAGGGTTCGCTAAGGGATCGTGATGCGCTGAGGGCGCGGCGAAGCACCGTCCGCCGGCCGTTTGCACCGGATTGATAATACCAGTATAGGTCCAGTCAGGAATGTTTTGATCCTGGGTGCTTCTCGCGCGGGAGGAAGGGCAATGACAACCGTGAACCTGATCGGGCTTGTCAGTCGGGAAATGGAAGCGACAGCGTCCGATGTGCCGCTTTACAGACGGTTGAAATCGGCGATCGAGGCAGCGATCCGTTCCAATGCTTTGAAAGCCGGCGCGGTTCTGCCGGGCGAGCGGGTTCTGGCGGAAGCCCTGTCGATCTCCCGTGTCACCGTGAGAAAAGCTCTGGCGTTGCTCGAAGAGGAAGGGCAGCTCAATCGCCGGCATGGTTCCAAAACCGAGATCGGGTCGCGGGTCGAAAAATCGCTTTCGACGCTGACGAGCTTTTCGGAGGACATTCTGGCGCGCGGCCTGAAGCCTGGATGTCTATGGCTTTCCAAGCAGATAAGCCGTCCATCCCCGGCCGAAATGATGGCCCTGGGTATTGCGGGCAATACCAATGTGGTTCGCATGCGTCGTGTGCGGACAGCCGATGGCGCGCCGATCGCCGTCGAGGTCTCGGCCGTGCCGGTTCGCTTCCTTCCTTCGCCCGAGATGGTTCAGGATTCCCTTTATGAAGCGCTTGATGCACGCGGCTTCCTGCCTCAGAGGGCAATCCAGCGCATGCGCTCGCGCGGCGCATCGCTGGAGGATGCAAAACACCTTCATTGCGAGATGGGCGCACCGCTGCTGATGACTGAGCGCCGCTGCTTTCTCGCCGACGGACAGATCGTGGAATACTGCGAGACACGCTACAAGGGCGACGTCTACGATTTCGTCTTCGAGCTGCAAAGGTAATACCAGTTATGAACTGGTTGTAATCTGGTATTTTCCATCTATCGTGATGGCGACAGGGGAGTGCCGACGTGCAGCGACAAGACATCGCCAACAGTCTCATCGTGTCCTGCCAGCCGGTTCCCGGCGGCCCGATGGACAGTGCGCAATTCGTGACAGGCTTTGCCAGGGCCGCTGTTGAAGCCGGAGCCAAGGCCCTGCGCATCGAATCCGTGCCCTATGTCGCGGCCGCCCGCCTGGCCGTCCGCGTGCCGATCATCGGTATCGTCAAGCGCGATCTCACCGACAGCCCGGTGCGCATCACGCCCTATCTGGCCGATGTCGAGGCCCTGGCAGAGGCGGGCGCCGATATCATCGCTTTCGATGCGACGGACCGTGTCCGTCCCGTTCCGGTCGAAGGGCTTGTGAAAGCCGTCAAGGCCAGGAACAAGCTGACCATGGCCGATTGCTCTTGCCTTGACGATGCGCGCCGGGCCCTTGCCGCGGGTGTCGATTTCGTCGGCACGACGCTTTCCGGCTATGTCGGCGGGCCGGAGCCGCAGGATCCGGATATCGCCCTCATCGCTGAAATGCGAACCCTGACCCCCTACGTCATTGCCGAAGGGCGTATCCGGTCGCCTGAGCAGGCGGCTGCCGCCGCGCGCGCCGGCGCCTGTGCCGTGGTTGTCGGCTCGGCGATCACCCGTACCGAGCACGTCACCTCATGGTTCCACCAGGCGCTTTCCGACGCCTATGCGGCGAGGGGCGCGCAAACCGCCCTTGGCACAGGTGTCCTGGGCCCAACCGTCCTGGGCCCATCCGTCCTGGGCCCATCCGTCCTGGGCATCGACATCGGGGGAACCAAGACCATGGCCGCGCTGGTCAGCGATGGCACGGTGATTGAGGACAAGATCGTGCGGACCGCGCGAGAGGCTGGACCCGACGCCTGGCTGGCATCCCTCGCGCAAAGCACGTCAGCCTGGTCGAGCCGCTTCAGCCGCATCGGCATTGCGGTGACCGGACTGGTGCAGGATGGACGCTGGTCGGCATTGAATCCGGCAACCCTTGGCATTCCCGACGGCTACCCGCTGGTCGAAAGGGCATCCGCTGTTTTCGGCTAGCCGGTCTGTGCGTTCAACGATGCCCAGGCGGCTGCCTGGGGCGAATACAAATTCGGCGCCGGGCAAGGTCGCGACATCGTCTTTCTGACCATCTCGACCGGAATTGGCGGCGGCATCGTTTGCAACGACCGATTGCTGTCCGGTCTAGCCGGTCACTTCGGTCTGATCCGTGGTCTGTCTGAAGACCGGGCTCCGCTCGAAGACAGCACGTCCGGCCGCTGGATCGCTTCGGAGGCCCTCAAGGCCGGTTCCAAGGCGGACGCCGCCGATGTGTTCGGACACGCGCTGAAGGGCGAGGACTGGGCCGGCGCCATCGTCTCGCGGAGCGCCTCGCGGGTCGCGGCGCTATGCCGGGACATTCAGATGATGTTCGATCCGAAATTGATCGTCATCGGCGGCAGCATCGGTCTTGCAGAAGGCTATCTCGACCGGGTGCGCGCACATCTGAGCGAGGTCCCGCCGCGCCTTTCCCCCCATCTCGTGACGGCGAAGCTCGGAGGCCACGCCGGCGTCATCGGTGTTGCCGATCTTGCCGAATGGGCAAGGTAACGGCGCCCCGGTCGTGTCATGCAAAAATCATCAAAAAAGAAGGGAACGATCATGAAATTGAGCAGGACATCTTTTGCGCTTATGGCCACCCTCCTTGCGGGGACGGCTTTGCCGACCTTTGCCAACGCAACCGTGACCGTGCTCGGCTGGCCTGGCGGCTCCGAGGAAACCGCACTGCGGGCAACCGTGGAAACCTACAACAAGCAGGCCAGCGATGCCGACAAGGTGGAACTGCTGTTCTTCAACCGGGAAGGCTTTTACGACAAGCTGCAGGCTGACATGGCGGCCGGATCCAGTGCCTTCGACGTGAACCTCGTCGCCACCTACTCGCTCGGTCGCTACGCGCCCTATATGGAGCCGGTCGATCTTGGCGCGGACGCGGCCAAGATTTTCGGCGAATCCGTTCTCAAGACGATGCAGTTCGACGGCAAGCAATACGGCGTCCCGACAGACCTTTCGTTGCACTTCATGTACTACCGCAAGGATCTCATCGACGCCTTGATCAGGGATGACGCCGCCAGGAAGACCTATGGTGAAATCGCCCGGAAATATCTCGGCAAGCCCCTGCAGCCGAAAGACCCGGATAGCTGGACCTGGGACGACTGGGCGGCCACCGCCCTCTATTTCACCAAGCAGGTGAACCCCGACAGCCCGGTGCGTTATGGCACAGTCCTGCAGATGAAGAACCTGCTGTTCAACATGATGGTCTTCCAGTCCCTGCCGCGTTCCTACGGCGGCGACTGGATGGACAAGGACGGCAATGTCACGGTGGATTCCGATGCCTACAAGACCGGCCTCGAACTCTACAAGAAGCTCTATGATGCCGGTTCTTCGCCCAAGGATTCGCTGAGCTACGAATATGCGGAAACCAACGCGGCCTTCGCATCCGGCCAGGCCGCGACGGCGCTGCAGTGGAATGCGGCGGCGGCGGATCTGACCAGCACCGAAAAATCCCCGGCCGTCGCCGAGGTGACCGGGATCGTCGCGCCACCGGCAGGTCCCGACGGACGCGCCGATCACATCCACGGCCTTGGTTTGGGCCTTAACAAGAACGCCAAGAACAAGGAAGGCGCCGTCAAGTTCCTGAAGTGGCTCACCACCAAGGATGCGGCCTTGCTCTATGCGCGCAGCGGCGGTTCGCCGGCATTGTCTCCCGATGTCGTCGCCAAGGTTGCGAAGGAACGTCCCGACCTCGTCAAGCTCGGCGAATTCGCCAGCAAGTACGGCTATGTCATGACCGGAGCGACGTCCGCGAGTGCGCTCCCGGTCTATGAACTGCAGGCAAAGGAGTTCACCGGCTACTGGTCCGGCCAGCAGAGCCTCGAGGATGCGCTCGCCCACACCAAGGCGGGCATGCAGGACCTTCTCAAGAAATGAACCATTTGCCGGACGCCGGGCCGAGGCTCGGTGTCCGGCGCGTTTGGCGGATCGACATGGCCCTTGTGACACGTGCCGAAGGCAGGATGTATCTGACGCCGCTGGTCGGCTTCCTGCTTCTGTTCCTCGGCTTTCCGGCGATCGTCAATCTGATCTATTCCGTTTCGACCGTCACATTCGAGACGCTGCGCAGTCCGGTGTTGAGTGGTTTCGCCAACTATGTCGCGGTGTTGAACGACCGCGAATTCTGGAGCTCGGCCTGGTTCTCTCTGCGCTTCGGTATTCTTACCGCATCAGCGGAATGTCTGATCGGCCTTTTCCTTGCCATCTTCCTGGCGCCGCTTCTGAGCAAGCGTCCAGTTCTGATGGCGCCGTTGATGCTGCCGCTGATGGTCGCGCCGGCCATGGTCGGTCTCATGTACCGGCTGGTGCTGCATGAATTCGCGGGCCCCGTCCCCTACTATCTCTTCGAATGGTTCGGCGACAGCCCGGCCTTCCTCGACATCGACAATGCCTTCCGCACCCTTGTCGTCGTGGAGACGCTACAATGGACGCCTTTCGCCTTCCTGCTCTTCTACATGGCCTATTCGGCCATATCGCTAGACGTGCGCGAAGCCTCCTCGCTCGATGGCGCATCACCGTTTGAGATCGTCCGCTGGATCGATCTGCCCTTGATGAAGCCGACGCTGGTCATCGCGTTTTTCATCCGTTTCATCGACGGTTTCCGGGTGTTCGACAATGTCTATGCGCTGACCGGCAGTGGCGCTGGCGGTTCAACGACGTCCTTGTCGATCTACATCTATCAGGCCTTCTTCAAGGAAGGGGCTATCGGCAAGGCGGTCGCCGCTTCGGTTATCCTGTTCCTGGCGTCGTTCATCGTTCTCCACGGCCTTAACCGGCTTGCCGGCCGCAGGAAGCGTTGAGGATGGTCAGGGCACTACGCTGGATCGTTTTTGCCATCGCCGTGCTGGCGATGAATTTCCCCATTATCGTGACGCTGATCACATCGCTCAAAAGCCAGCGCGAGCTTTCGACGAACCCCGGTTTGTGGATCAGCCAACCGACGCTCGACAACTATCTGGAGGTTCTGACGCAGACCAGCCGCTTCAACATCTATGCCTACCTGCTGAACAGCACCGTGGCGGCGCTGATCGGAACCGGCCTTGCGATCGTGCTCGCGTTCCCGGCTGCCTATGCGATCGCGCGTAGCGAGGCGGGAAAGCGCTTGGTCCTGCCGATCGTCATCAACCTTCGCGCCGTATCGCTGATCATCTTCGCGATCCCGCTTTACATGATGTACCAGTGGCTGGGCCTGCTCGATACGCAGATCGGGCTCGGGCTCATCCTGACCATCGTCAACGCGCCTCTTGCGCTCGTCATCCTGGTGAACGCGATTTCAGATGTACCGGTCGAACTCGACGAGGCGGCGAAAGTCGATGGCGCAAGTTCCTTGCAGGTGATGATGATGATCGTCCGGCCCGTCATCCGACCGGCGCTCGTCACAACCTTCATTTTCGGCTTCATCACTGCCTGGAACGAGTTCCTCTTCGGTCTCATGCTGACAACCAGCCGTGCCGTGCCGATGACGGTCGGCGCGTCCTTCTTCTTCGCCGCAAGCGGCGGCGGCGTAAAATGGGGAACCGCTTCCGCGGTCATGATGCTGGGCGCCTTGCCGCCGGCCTTGCTGGGTCTTGTGATGTATCGGCAGATATCAGGATCCATGACCGCTGGAGCGGTCAAAGGCTAAAGCAAGACGAAGTTCGTCGTTCTGACTAGTTGGACAACCCTATCCGACAGGGCGAGCGCACTTGTCAGGCCAGGTGACTCGATTCCGAAAAGACTGATCAGCCGTCCGGACTGATCTGCCAGAATGTCGAAATCGCCGAACTGCAACCCGTTCGTTTTAGGCCGCAGCCCGCAATAGCTCGGCTCCAGTTCCCCGTCCCTCAGCCCCGGCCAATAGCGTCGGATGGCCGCGTAAAATGGTGTGGCCCGAGTTGGGTCGACCGCGTAGCCGACCTCATCGACGGGCTCGACGTCCGGCCCGAAACGAACCGATCCGGCCATATCCAGCGTCAGGTGAACTCCGAGGCCGCCTGGTTCCGGAACCGGATAAACAAGATGGTTGAAGGACGGGCGGCGTCCAAGCGCAAAGTAATTGCCTTTGACGTAGGTGACATCTGGGATTTTGCCGCCATGCCCGCCCGCAAGGCTCCGGGCAACGAGATGGGCTGACAATCCGGCCGCATTGATGACCAGATTTGCGGCGATCCTATAGCCTTCCATATCGTCGCCAAACTGGAGCTCGCAGCCCGTTTTGTCGACGCTGCCGCCGAGAACCGGCGCGCGAAACGCAAAGGTGGCACCGGCATTCTCGGCATCGCCCTGTAGCCCCAGCATCAGCGCGCGGCTGTCGACGATCCCCGTGCTTGGGGACAAAAGCGCGCCGGCAACGTCCAGTTCAGGCTCAAGCCGTTCCACATCCGCGCGGCTGAGCATCTCCAGGTCCGCAACACCATTGTCCGCAGCCTTGGTCCGGATCCCCTCCAGAATCGGCAATTCCGCGTCGCTGGCGGCGACGATCAGCTTGCCGATGCGTTTGTGCGGAATCCCGCGCGCTTCGCAATAGCGGTAAAGCGCGTTCTTTCCTTCGACGCATAGCTGCGCTTTCAGGCTGCCCGTAGGATAGTAGATGCCGGCATGGATGACCTCGCTGTTGCGGCTCGACGTGCCCAGCCCGGGGCTGTCCTCGGCCTCCACGACAAGAACTTCGCGTCCCTCGAGCGCCAGCCGCCGCGCAATCGCCAGACCGACGACGCCGGCGCCGATGACGATGCAATCGACTTTCTCGTCGGGGACCCCCATCGTCATTCGCCAGCCCCTGGGGCACAATGCAGGACGTGCAAGCAGGCCTCACCAGAATTCCGGCCCGCCGAAAGCACCACAAGCATGACATGTCACTCCATCGGCCGTTTTCTGTCCGAGCGTGCAACGAAATAAAGCACCGCGATTGCGGCAAATACCATAATGTTGATGATCGACGAAAGCGCATAGAGCTCCGGCTTGACGCCATAGCGCAGTGCGCTCCAGGCGACCGATGGCATGGTAGGCGTGGCGCCAGGTAGAACGAGATATTCCGGCCATTGAGCGACAGCACGAAGGCTACGATCAGGCTGCCAAATAAGCCCGACCATGCAGGAATGCGTCATCGCCATCGATTATCGAGGCACGCCGGACAAGCTGGTCGCGGATTTCATTTCGGTGGTAAACCGCGTCTCCCAAGGCCACGATAGCCAAGTTGCGATGTAGTGGCGCGCCATGTTTGTCGTGTCCATGTCTTCGGAATACGCATGCGGTTCGGCTTCGATCCGGCTCGGCCCGGCGGCGCGCATGCAGGGTCAGTATGACCGCAGCCTCGCCGCTCCAGGAACGCATTCGCAATCAGCTTCGGGCTCAGTTCTTCGAGCGAATTCAAGTCGGTGAGCGGATCAACGAGGCGGAGATCGCGGCGACCCTTGGCGTCTCGCGTACACCTGTGCGTCACGCTCGGGTGCAAATGCAGGGCGAAGGGGTCGTAAGTTACGAGCCCAACCGCGGCTCGATTGCTCGAAGCGACCCAGCCGGGCGCTCGCCAAGATCAGGTGGGATCGCTTTCTCTCGACGAGAAAGTGATGCGCGACATGGCACTCGGTGTCCTGGATGGGATCATCAGCGAGCGGGCACTGCTGGCGCGCTACAATGCGACGCCGGGCGCGCTGACCTCGACGTTGCGCCGGCTGATGCGCGACCAACTCGCCGAACCGTCTCCCGAAGGCCGACATCGAAAGGCTGCTGCGCGAGATCAACGGCGAGGCGGATGAGCGGGACGATCAAGCCGCTTGAATTCGACGGCGCGTGCCCGCCGCAGCCCAGCTGCAAAAGCGCCGGTTCAATGTTTGATTCACTGAACCGCTCCAACTCATTGTTTTGCGCGGCTACTGAAGGAATGCCGCTGCACGCCTTTCCTGGAGTTGCGCTACAGAAACTATCCCCGGCCCAGGATCATCTCCGCTGCCCGCTGCCCGATCATCATGCTGGGGGCATTGGTGTTGCCGCCGATCAGCTTCGGCATCACGGACGCATCCGCGACCCGCAAGCCACTGATGCCGCGCACCTTGAGCGTTGCCGGGTCGACGACTGCCATCGCGTCGGTCCCCATCTTGCACGTCCCCACCGGATGATAGACGGTGAGCGCTTCGGCACGCAAATAGGCGAGGATCTCGTCATCGCTGCGAACATCCTTGCCCGGCAGCATCTCCGTCCCCCTGATCGGGTCGAACTCGGATGCGGCAAAGATTTGACGCGCGATCTTGATGCCTTCCACCAGCACCCTGGCGTCCTCGTCGTTCGAGAAGAAGCGATGATCGATCAGCACATCCCGGTTCGATCCCTGGCCTGACAGTTTGAGTTCGCCGACGCTTTTGGGCCTGAGCACGCAGGTGTGGATTGCGTAGCCATGGCCGTACTCCACCAGCCTGCCGCGATGGCTGCGATAGCCGGGCACGAAGTGGAACTGGATGTCGGGAATGCCGTTCGTATACTTCGTCCGGGCAAAGCCGCCGGCTTCGACGTAGTTGGTGGTGAACATGCCCTTGCGGCCGGCAAAATACCGGAAGGGCGCAGCCAGCACGCGGGGCAAGTTGGGCAGCGACAGGCCGAGCGTCTTCGTGCTCGAGGAGCGGACCGTGATCATGCCGTCGATATGGTCCTGAAGGTTCTTGCCCACGCCGGGCAGATCGACAACCGGCTTTATACCGATCGCCTGCAGCTCGGCGGCTGCGCCGATGCCGGACGCCAGCAAGATCTTCGGTGAATTGATCGCCCCGGCCGAAAGCACGATTTCGCGGCGGGCCGACAGCGTCTTCTGCTCGCCCTTGTACCGCACCCGTACCCCTGTCGCGCGTTCCTCGGCTATATCGAGGTCGATCACTTCGCATTCGCTGAGGATTGTGAGATTCTTGCGATCGAGCACCGGGCGCATGAAGGCGGTGAAACTGCTGAAGCGCTGGCCGCGATCCTGGGTGACATTGTAGATGCCGAGGCCGAACTGGCTTTCGGCATTGAAGTCGCTGTTGGCGGAAAGACCGGCATTGTTGCCGGCCTTGACGAACATCGACGACAGCACATTCGGAGCGCGCGGCTTGTCGACCAGCAGTTCCCCGCCTGTACCGTGGTAATGCGGGTCCTGGCCAAGCAGGTTGCGCTCGAGCTTCTTGAAGACGGGAAGCACGTCGCTGAATGCCCAGCCTGCGCAGCCGAGTCGCGACCACTCGTCATAGTCCTGCGCGGCGCCCCTGATGTAGACCATCGAGTTGATCGAACTGGAGCCGCCCAACGCCTTGCCGCGATTGACCGGAATCCTGCGGCCGTTGAGGTTGGGCTGAGGCACGCCGACATAGCAGTAGTCATAGTTCGGATTGCCGTAGAGCGAGAGGATGCCGGCAGGCACCTTGACCCGCAGGCCGCTGTCGCTGCCGCCGGCTTCGATCAGGCACACTTTGTGGGACGGGTTGGCGCTCAGGCGATTGGCAAGGACACAACCGGCCGAGCCTGCGCCGATGACGATGTAGTCGTAGTCAAGATTTTCGGTCTGCATGGCCAGCCCCTTTGAGAATGGAGATGCCGGGGCGGCGCGCGCCCCGGCTGAGCGGCTCATTGCAGAAGCTGCGTCCAGACCTTGGTGACGAGTTCCTGCGCCGCCGGCGAGCAGGCCTGGCCCATCTTGACGGGAACGGTCGGGAACAGCTCCGGAGCGTTCTCCTTGTTGTAGAGCGCCTTGCTCTCGTCGATCTTCACCGGCGAAGAGTGGCCGTAATAATTGTACTGCGCCGTCGCGTTGTCGATCTGGGTCATGAAATCGATGAACTTCTTGGCGTTCTCGATATTGGCCGCGCCCTTCGGCACGACATAGGAATCCAGCCAGCCGACCAGACCTTCTTTCGGCATCGCGTATTCGACATTGGCCTTGTCGTTGCGGCGAAGCCTCATGGTGTTGCCGTCCCACCAGAAATGGGCGGCAACCTCGCCGCAGCCGATGCGGTTTTCGATGTTGTCGCTGGAATAGGCCGCCACGAATGGCTTCTGCGCCAGCAAGAGGTCGAGCACGCGCTTCATCTCCTGTGGGTCTTCGCTGCAATATTTGATGCCGAGATAGTTTTCCGCTGCCGGAATGACTTCGTCGGGCTGCGCCAGGCTGGCGATCTTGCCGCGCAGCTCCGCCGGTGGCTCGAAATAGGTCTTCCAGCTGTCGACCGGGCCTTTGTAGAGGTCGCGGTTGACGGTGTAGCCGGCATTGCCGAAGGCGAGCGGGATCGAATGATTGCCTGTCGCATCCCACCACGGTTTCTGCCAGTCCGGCAGGACTTGGCTGTAGGCCGCCATCGAGCTGGCGCCGAAATCCTCGAGCAGCCCGCTATCGATCATGATCTTCACGAAGTGCTGCGAAGGCGTGACGATGTCGTAGCCCGACGAGCCGGCCTGCAGCTTGGTGAGCAGGTCCTCGTTGGATGAGAAGGCGTCGACCGTGACCTTTATGCCGGTTTCCTTCTCGAATTTCGTGACCATCTCGGGCGAGATGGAATCCGCCCACGCGTAGATGGCCAGGCTGCCCTCGGCGACAGCGGGCGCGCTAAAGGCGAGGCTCATGGCACCGGCCATGGCGAGCGCTGCAATTTTAGTCGTCATGTCATTCCCCTGTTTGTTGTTCTCCCAGGGGCGACGATAACAAACCGTCGGGTTCGATAAATTCGATTTGCCCGACGCCTTGATTAGGAAAAACTACGCCGCTGCTACTGCCGTCGCTGAAGCAGGAAGGCCACGGTCGCCAGCACCACCGAAACAATCATGATCAAGGTCGAGATTGCGTTGAGCTGCGGCGACACGCCCTGCTTGATCAGCGAGAAAATGTAGACCGGCAGCGTGGTGGCGCCGCCGGAATTCAACAGGTTGCTGGTGATGAAATCATCCATCGAGATGACGAAGGCGAGCATGGCGCCGGCGAACACACCCGGCAGGATGAGCGGCAGCGTGACGCGACGAAAGGCGACCCAACCGGTTGCATAGAGATCGCGGGCGGCTTCCTCCAGATCGAAGTCCATTCCCTGCAGGCGGGCGCGTATCGGCAGGAAGGCGAACGGGATGCAGAAGGTGGTGTGGGCGATCATCAGCTTCACCATTCCGTTGGCGAGCCCGATCTCGGAGAAGAGGATCAGGACGGCGACAGCAACGACGATTTCGGGCAGGAGCAGCGGCAGGTTCACCACCGCTTCGGAGATGCGGCGGAACCGGACATCGCGGCCGCGCACCAGCACCAATGCCGCCATCAACGCGACAAGTGTCGAGGCGACTGTGGCGACCGTGGCGACGAGCAGGGAGGTCTTCACCGCTGTCATCAGGTTCGCGTTGGACAAAGCGGTGGCGTACCAGTGCAATGAGAAGCCGCCCCAATTGGAGACGATCCGGTTCGCATTGAAAGAGTAGAACACCACGACGGCGATGGGCAAATAGAGATAGGCGAAGAAGATCGCGCTGAAGAGACCGAAGCCCGGATAGCGCCTGACATCATCGTCCGCGTTCATGCCGCACGCTCCATGCCTTCGGTGCGCATCGAGCGCAGACCCTGGAAAATCAGGAAGACCATGACCGCGGCCATCAGCACGATGGCGATGGCGGCGCCGAGCGGCCAGTTGCGGGCGCCACCGAACTGCAGCTGGATGAGATTGCCCATCATCATGGTCTTGCCGCCGCCGAGCAGGGTCGGCTCCAGGACCGCGCCGAGGCTTGGAACGAACACCAGGATCGCGCCCGCGATCATGCCGGGCCGGGTGAGGGGCAGGACAACGCGGCGCAATGTGGTGAGGCGGTTGCCATAGAGATCATGCGACGCCTCGATGAGCGCAGGGTCGAGCTTCTCGATCGAGGCGAAGATCGGCAGGATCATCAGCGGAATGTAGCTGTAGACGAGACCGAGCAGCATGGCGGTGTTGCTGAACAGCAGCGAGTCCATGTTGTCGACGAGGCCGAGACCGCGAAGGGTCTTTTCGACGACACCGTCCTTGCCCAGGATGATGATCCAGGAATAGACGCGCACGATCATCGAAACCCAGAATGGCAGCGTGACGAGATAGATCAGCAGCACTTTGATCGCCGGCCGCTGCAGCGCGATGAAATAGGCGACCGGGAAGCTCAGAAGCAGGCAGATCGATGTTGTCACGGCCGACAGGACCAGCGTTCGGGCAACAACGATGAGATATTGCGGATTGAACTCCATCTCGCCGGTCCAGCCTTCGTTGAACAAAAGCTGCTTGTAGGGCGCTGTGGTGAACACATATTCGAACCCGCCGTAAGGTCCGCGCGTCGAGAACGACACCACGATGATGATACCGATCGGGATGATCAGCGTCAGCAGCATGATGAGATGGGCCGGCAGCAGGCCGAGGACATTCCAGTCAGGACTTTTTGTGCGTGCCTTCATGCGCCGAGGATCCGCACGGATTCGGCGGCAAAGCCAACTTTTACCGATTGCCCGATTTCGAACATCTGGCCGCGGCTGACGCTGTTGCGCTTGGAGATGCGCAGCTTGGTGCCGCCCGCTTCAATCAGATAGTATGTGTAGCCTCCGAGATAGTTGGTGCTCATGATCGTGCCGTCGACAGCGATCGGGTTGTCCTGGGCGGGCAGGCTGATTTTCTCCGGACGTATCGAGATGAAGGCCTTCTGGCCGGCGATCGCTTTCTTGTGAGAGGCCGTCAAGGTCATGCCGAGCTGCGTTTTCACGGTCGCCTGCTCGCCGTCCACGGCAATCACGTCAGCATCGAGGAAGTTGGTCTCGCCGATGAAATCGGCGACGAAGCGGTTCGACGGCTCCTCGTAGATCGCCGCGGGTGTGCCAAGCTGCTGGATCTCGCCATCGCCGAGAACGCAGATGCGATCCGACATGTCGAGCGCTTCTTCCTGGTCGTGGGTGACGAAGACGAAGGTGATGCCGGTCTTGCGCTGCAGGATGCGCAGCTCGTCACGCATGGCCTGGCGCAGCTTCAGGTCGAGTGCCGAGAGGGGCTCGTCGAGCAGCAGCACTTCCGGTTCCGGCGCCAAGGCGCGGGCGAGCGCCACGCGCTGGCGCTGGCCGCCCGACAATTGCTGCGGCTTGCGCCCGGCAAAGGCCTCCATATGGACGAGACGAAGCATATCGGCGACGCGCGCATCGCGGCGGTCCTTTGACCAGCCGAGGTTTTCGAGCCCGAAACCGATGTTCTGTTCGACGCTCATATGCGGAAACAGGGCGTAGCTCTGGAAGACGGTGTTGACCCGCCGCTTATGCGGGGGGAGTCCCTGTATGTCCGAGCCGTGCAGGAAAATCTGCCCCGCCGTCGGCTGCTCGAAACCGGCGATCATGCGCAGCAGGGTGGTCTTGCCGCAGCCGCTCGGGCCGAGCAGCGTGAAGAACTCGTTGTCGTAGATGTCGAAGGAAACAGGCTTCAGCGCCTGATAGGTGCCGAACACCTTGGAGACGCCCTTGATTTCGACGGCCTTTCGAGGTGCGCCGTGGCCAGCCTCGTCATTCATGGTCAGGCGCTCCGGTCAGGACTTTTGCGAGCTCGGCGATGAAGGTGATCGACGCCGCGCCACTGAGAACGGGCGCGGCGTCGATCAGGTAAGTTACATCTTCTCCCATTTGCCGCTGCGGACGACGAACATGTCGATGTCGATGGCCATGTTGGTCTGTCCGTTGGCATCGAACGAGACGTCTCCCAGAATGCCATCGTGGTGGATGTCACGAATGGCCTTGCTCAGCGCCTCCTTGTCGTCGAGGCCTTTTTCCTTGATGACCTGAAGCAGGATCTGCGTCGCCTCGTAGGCATATTTCGCATAGGAGCCGGCAGGATCGGGATAAGCCTTGGTTTCATAGGCCTTGTTGAACTCCTCGAGCTTGGGGTTCGACTGGACGGCCGGAGTTCCGGCGATGGTGCCCTCGGCGGCAGCTCCCGCGATCTCGATGAATTTCGGGTCGTAGATGCCTGAAATTCCGTACATCGGCAGATTGCCCATGCCGAGGTCGGCCATCTGGCTGCGCACCAGCGCTGCTTCGGTGACGACACCGCCGAAATAGACCGCGTCGGGCGACGCTGCCTTCGCGGTAGTCAGCATGGCGCGGAAATCGGTCGTGCCGACAGCCGCGGCATCCGAAGAAACGACCTCGCCGCCGGCCGCCTTGAAGAAATCGCCGAACCATTTGGTGTTGGCCGCACCGTAGTCGGTGGTGTCGGAGATGATGGCGATCTTCTTGATCTTGCCTTGCTTGGCGATGGCTTCGGCCAGCGGTTTGTTCTCGTTGACCAGCGTCGGCGTCACGCGGGTCACGTTGGGGAAGTTCTGTTCGGTGATCTTCGGGCTGACCGCGCCCCAGACGATGAACGGCATCTGCGAGCGGTTGAAGACCGGGATCGTCGCCAACGCGACCGAGCTGTTCCAATGCCCCGTTGCCGCGACCACCGCGGGATCGTTGACCAGCTTCTGCGCCGCCGAAACGCCGACGGCCGGATCGGAGGCGTCATCGAGCACGACGCCTTCCACCTGGTGCGGATAGCCGCTGGCATTGGCCTGCTCGATGGCGAGCAGGAAGCCGTTGCGGGCGCCGAGGCCCTGCTGGGCGTTGCCGCCGGAGAGCGGCCCGATGAAGCCGAGCTTGATCTGGTCGGCCTGCGCCTGGGCGGCGCCCAGGGCGATGGCAAACAGAGAGCCGGCCAGAATTGACGATACGCGGATAAGCGCACTGCGCCTGTTTTGCATGGTTCCACCTCAAACAGAATTATCTGCCGCCGTCGTAGCGACCCGGCCGATCGTGATCGTCGGCTGGTCATCAGTGTACGGGCGCGTATTCAGTGACGAAATTCGGAAATTGTGACTCGTGAGTTCGGAGATTCGTTCTGTCCGCCCGGGATGGCGATTGATACCTGTCGGCTTCAATCGAGAGACCGACCGCATGGCGGAACTGCTTGTCCAGCAACTGGTGAACTGGATAACCCTTGGCTGCATCTATGCCTTGCTGGCGATCGGATTCAGCCTGATCTTCGGTGTCTTGAACGTCATTCATTTCTCGCACGGCGATGTCGCGATGACGGCGCCGTTCATCACGCTGGCGCTTGCCCAGGCGTTGGCGACCGCTCTTGGCGCCTCGGGGCCCGCCTGGCTGGTGCTTGCGGTTCCGGTCGCCGTGCTCGCCGTCGGTTTGATCGGCGTCCTGCTGGACAAGGTGGTCATCAGGCGCTTCCGCGATGCGCCCGCCATGATGGCGCTGGTGGCGACCGTGGCGCTCGGCATCGTCATCCGCGAGCTGATCCGCCATCTCTATCCGCAGGGATCGAACCCGCATGCCTTCCCGCGCCTGGTGTCGGGCATGGCTTTCGAAATCTCCGGCGTTGCCATCAGCTGTTTCGCGCTGCTGGTGGTGGTGCTGACCGTCGCGCTGGTTGCCATGCTGTTTGTCTTCCTGCGCATGACCCCGCTCGGCCTGCGCATCCGGGCGGCCTCGGAGGACCGGGTCGTGGCGCGCATGATGGGCATCCGCGATGCACGCGTCTTCCGTGCGACGTTCTTCATTGCCTCGGCTATCGGCGCCATCGCAGGACTTCTGTTCGCAAGCTATGCCGGCGTGACACGGTTCGACTTCGGCGTCATGGCCGGCCTGCTCGGCTTTTCCGCCGCGGTCATCGGCGGCCTCGGCTCGATGCCGGGCGCCATACTGGGCGGACTGATCATTGCCGGCATCGAAGTGCTGGCGCAGACATTCGTGCCGGACGGCGCTTCCTACCGGCTGGTCTTCGTCTTCCTGCTGGTCATCGCCGTGCTCATCTTCCGCCCCGCCGGCCTGCTTGGGCGCACCGTCATGGAGAAAGTCTAGCATGCAGGGTCGTGCTTCACCCGACGTGCCGGGCATAGCCGCGGCCACGGTCTTCGCCATCGCCTCGCAAATCATCGGGGCAGCGTTCCTGTACCTCATCCTCAGAGTCGACGGCGGCTGGCAGGTGGTCGGCCTGCTGGCCTTGCTCGGCCTCGGTTTCTATCTGCTGGAGAGGCTGCCGTGGATCGCCGACTATGCGTTGGCGAGCTTTGCCCGGGTTCCGCTCGTGGCGATGATCACTGCGGCGGTCATCGTGCTGGCCTTTCCGTTCTTCGTCGGATCCAACACCTATATCCTCCATCTGCTGATCGTCGCCGAGCTTTATGCGGTGCTGGCGCTGGCGCTCAATTTCCAGCTCGGCAGCGCCAACATTCCGAACTTCGCCACCGGCGCTTCCTACGGCATCGGTGCCTACGTGTCGGCGCTGCTGGCGATCAATTTCGGCGTCAGCTTCTGGCTGACGCTGCCGGTCGCGGCGCTGGCGGCGACCCTGTTCGGTTTCATCATCGGCATCCCGTCGATGCGCACGCGCGACACCTATCTCGCGCTCGTCACCATCGCCTTCGGCGTCGTGGTCCAGCAATTGCTGAACAATTTCAGCTGGACCGGCGGACCGAACGGACTGGTCGGCATTCCGGCGCCCAGCCTGTTCGGCCATTCCTTTGCCGATCCGCTGGTGATCTTCGGCTGGAAGCTGCCGAGCCAGGCGAATTTCTATTATCTGTCGGCCGCACTGGTCGTCGTCGCCATCGTCACCGCGCACCGGCTGCACGGCTCGCGCATCGGTCTGGCCTGGAACGCGCTGCGCGCCGACGAGATCGCCGCCAAGGCGCAAGGCATCAATGTGGCGTGGTTCAAAGTGCTGGCCTTCGCCGTCGACGCCTTTCTCGCCGCCTTCGCCGGCACGATCTACGCCTTCTACGTCTCCTACATTTCTCCCGACAATTTCACCTTCCTGGTCTCCGTCACCATCATGACCATGGTCATCGTCGGCGGCATGGATAATATTTTCGGTGTCATCGTCGGTGCGTTCCTGCTGACCATCCTGCCGGAGAAATTGCGCGCGTTCGCCGACTACCGCCTGCTGTTCTTCGGCGTCGTCATCATCGGCTTCCTGATGATCCGGCCGCAAGGTCTGTTCCCGCAACGCATGCGGCGCTACGGAGGCGAGCCGTGAGCGCGCTTCTCAAGGTCGAGAATTTGACGATGCGCTTCGGCGGCCTGGTCGCGCTCAACGATGTCAGCCTGTCGATCGACAAGGGCGCGGTGCTCGCCGTCATCGGGCCGAACGGCGCCGGCAAGTCGACGCTGTTCAATGTCGTGACCGGCGTCTACCGGCCAACCTCCGGTCGCGTGACCTTCGACGGCGCCGAGATCACCGGCCGCCCGTCCTACGAAGTTGTCGACCGCGGCATCGCCCGCACATTCCAGTCGTCGCGTCTGTTCTCCGACCTCAGTGTCCTCGACAACGTCATCATCGGCATGCACACCCGCACCAGGACCGGCGTGCTGACCGCGCTGTTTAGGCCTGGCGCATCGCGCCGCGAGATGGCGGCTTGCGTGGAAAAGGCCGAAACCCTGCTCAAGCTCGGCTCCGGCGACCTGTTCGAACAACGCTACCGGCCAGCGGGTACACTGGCCCAAGCCGACAGGCGGCGCCTGGAAATTGCCCGAGCGCTCGCATCGCAGCCCAAGCTCTTGCTGCTCGACGAACCTTCGGTCGGCATGGACGATACGGAAACCGACGCGCTGGTGGCCGACATCACGCGGCTGCGCGTACAAAACCCTGCTCTGTCGGTGGTCTTGATCGAGCACGACATGCGGGTGGTCGAAGCGTTCCCGCAGCATGTCACCTGCATCGACTATGGCAGCAAGATCGCCGAGGGCGACTTCGCGGCGGTGCGAGCCGACCCGCGCGTCCAGGAAGCCTATCTCGGGAAGGCGGTCGCCCATGCTTGAACTCAGGGATGTCGATACTTCCTATGGCGCGGTGCCGATGCTGCGCGGCGTGGCGATGAGCGTGCGCCCCGGCGAACTGGTCTGCCTGCTGGGGCCGAACGGCGCCGGCAAGACGACAACCTTCATGACAGTCTGCGGCGTCGTGCGGGCGCAGCGCGGCAAGGTCGAGGTGATGGGCAGGGACATGGCGACGCTCGGCACGGAAAACCTGGCGTCGCTCGGCGTCGGGCTCGTTCCCGAAGGGCGCCGGCTGTTCCCCGGCCTGACCGTGATGGAGAATTTGCGCCTGGGCTATGACGCGGTGTCGGGCAGGGGACCCAATTTCGGGGTGCAACTGGACAAGATGTGCAAGCTGTTTCCGCGCATCCAGGAGCGCCTGCGCCAGGTCGCCGGGACTTTGTCGGGCGGCGAACAGGCGATGGTGGCGCTGGCGCGCGCGCTGATCGGCGAACCCAGACTGGTGATCATGGACGAGCCGTCGCTCGGTCTCTCGCCAAAACTCATCGGCGAGTATTTCGAGATCACAAGGGAGATCCATCGCCAAGGCACGACCATCCTGTTGATCGAACAGAATGCCGAAATGGGGCTGGGCATCGCCGATCGCGGCTATGTGCTGGTCAAGGGTAAGGTCGCCCAGGAGGGGCCGGCAAAGGAGTTGCTCTCGTCCAAGGCGGCCAGAAGTCTTTATCTCTGAGCCGTCCGTTTCTTCTGACTCAACAGTGATGATCCACGCCCCGCGCTCCACATCTTCGGCCATGCTTCCCGGCATTTAGGGACAAGCTAACCACTGCCACATGAAATCATAATTTTCGCTGCCCGGTGCCTCCAGTAAACCAACGATCAGATCTCCGCCGCATCCGCAGACACTCCCGGGGAGAGCCAGAAAGGGCCGCTGAAATGCCAGTCGAAACGGTAGACACGCTTGTTGTTGGCGGCGGCCAGGCGGGGCTGGCCATGAGCGAGCATCTGAGCAAGTGCGGGGTGCCGCATCTCGTGCTCGAGCGGAGCCGCATCGCCGAACGCTGGCGTACCGAAAGATGGGACTCGCTGGTTGCCAATGGTCCCGCCTGGCATGATCGTTTTCCCGGCATGGAATTTCCGGACGCCGGTCCCGACGCCTTTGTCGGCAAGGAGAAGGTCGCCGACTATTTTGTCGCTTACGCCGGCATGATCGCTGCCCCCATCCGCTGCGGCGTGGAGGTCAGGAGCGTGGAAAGGCTTGTCGGCCGTCCCGGCTTCCGGGTCGAAACATCGGATGGCGTGATCGAGGCCAGGAGCGTGGTTGCCGCTACCGGGGCTTTCCAGCATCCGGTCATTCCGGCGGTTGTCCCCGGGGATGCCGGAGCGATGCAGATCCATTCCAGCGCCTATCGCAATCCGGGCCAGTTGCCCGAAGGTGCGGTGCTGGTGGTCGGCTCCGGGTCCTCGGGGGTGCAGATCGCCGACGAACTCCAGCGCGCGGGACGGCGCGTCTACCTCTCGGTCGGGCCGCATGATCGGCCGCCGCGGGCCTATCGCGAGCGTGACTTCTGCTGGTGGCTGGGGGTTTTGGGCAAATGGGACGCCCAAGCGCCGGCGCCTGGCACCGAACACGTCACCATCGCGGTGAGCGGCGCGCGGGGCGGCCAGACGATCGACTTCCGGCGTCTTGCCGCGCAAGGGATGACGCTGGTTGGCCGGACGGAATCCTACAAGGAAGGGGTCATGACCTTCGCTCCGGATCTGGCTAAAAATATCGCGCGCGGCGATGCGAACTACATGTCGGTGCTGGACGAGGCCGACGCCTATGTCGCTCGCAACGGCCTCGACCTTCCCGAGGAGCCCGCGGCCCGCGAGATCGGACCGGACCCGCAATGCATGACTGATCCCATTCTCGAGCTGAACCTGGCGGAAGCCGGGATAGGTTCGATCATCTGGGCAACGGGATTCACCGTCGATTACAACTGGCTGAAGGTCGATGTGTTTGACGAAAAGGGCAAGCCGAAGCACCAGCGCGGCGTGTCGACCGAGCCGGGAATCTATTTCCTGGGACTGCCGTGGCAATCGCGGCGGGGGTCGAGCTTCATCTGGGGCGTCTGGCACGACGCCCAGCATGTGGCGGACCATATCTCCACGCAGCGCAAGTACCTGGCCTACCATGCGTCCGCAAAGCGCGAGACCAAAGTGGCATAGAAACGGACGTCCCGACCTCGAGCCGACTGACGGAGACCAAGATGGCCCATACAAGAATTCGCAAGTTCAACACCAAGGACACCTATCCCGAGCAGAAGCTCGACAATGATCTGTGCCAGGCGGTCGTTACGCGGGGCGGCAGGACCGTCTATCTGCGCGGCCAATGCCCGCAGGACCTCGACACGGCCAAGAATATCGAAAGCCATGATCCGGTCGAACAGACGCACAAGGTCATGCAGAACATCCGCCAGCTGATCGAGGAGTGCGGCGGCACCATCGAGCATTTGGTCAAGGTGGTGGTCTACATTACCGATGTCCGCCATCGCGAGGCGGTCTACCGCACCATGGGCGAGTATATCAAAGGCGTGCATCCCGTCTCGACCGGCCTAGTCGTGCAGGCCCTGGCGCGGCCGGACTGGCTGGTCGAGATCGACGGCACCGCAGTTATCCCGGATTAAAGTCATGACATTCTCCATCGTCGCGCGGTGCAGCCGCACCGGCATGTTCGGGGTCGCGGTGTCCTCCTCGTCGCCTGCTGTGGCGGCGCGCTGCGCCTATGCGCAGGCGGGCGCCGGCGCCGTTGCCAGTCAGAACGTCACCGATCCTGCGCTGGGACTGCGCGGTCTCGAATTGCTGGCGCGCGGCGCGTCGGCGGCAGAGGCGATTGTCATATTGAAGCGCACCGGTGCCTATCCCGAATACCGGCAGGTGCTGGCTGTCGATGCCGCCGGGACGACCGCTATCCACTCAGGGCCCAAGGCGCTTGGCATCTGGGCGGAGGCGCGTGCGGACAATGTCGCCTGCGGCGGCAACATGCTGGCCCATGACGGCGTTCCGCAAGCCATGGTCGAGGCGTTCCTGGCGTCGGAAGGGCATCTCGGCGACCGCCTCATCGCGACCATGCGCGCCGCGCTGAAAGCGGGCGGCGAGGCGGGTCCTGTCCATTCCGCCGGTATGAAGCTGGTGCGCGAGGTGGCGTGGCCGGTCGCCGATTTGCGCTGCGACTGGACCGACGACTGCCCGATCGAGCAACTGGCGACGCTGTGGGAACTCTACAAACCGCAGCTCGATGCCTATGTGACCCGCGCGATAAACCCATCCGATGCGCCGAGCTACGGCGTGCCGGGCGACGAATAGTCAAGACAGGGGGTCACCTGCGATGAGCGAACTCAGTCACAAGGACTGGATCGGCAAGGCGTCCGCGATCCGTTTTCGCGACAAGGCGTTCATCGACGGCAAGACGGTCGCAGCGCGTTCGGGCCGGACCTTCGCCAGCGTCAATCCGGCTACCGGCGAGGTGCTGGCCGAAGTGGCGTCCTGCGGCGAGGAAGATATCGATCTGGCGGTTGCCGCGGCTCGGCGCAGCTTCAATGCGGGTGTCTGGTCGCGCACCAGTCCGGCGCACCGCAAGGAGGTCTTGCTGCGGCTGGCGCAGCTGCTGCGCGAAAACCTGCATGAACTGGCCCTGCTTGAATCGCTCGACATGGGAAAACTGGTCAGGGATGCGGCCGCGGTCGACGTTCCCGGCTCGGCAGCGATCTTCCAATGGTATGGCGAGGCCATCGACAAGATCTACGGCGAGGTGGCACCGACCGGCGAAGGCGATCTGGTGCTGGTGCGGCGCGAGCCGCTTGGCGTGGTCGGTGCGGTAGTGCCGTGGAATTTCCCGCTCGACATGGCGACCTGGAAATGTGCGCCGGCACTGGCGGCAGGCAATTCGGTGGTGCTGAAACCCGCCGAGCAGTCGCCTTTGTCGGCCCTGCTTCTGGCGGAACTGGCAATGGAAGCGGGCCTGCCTGCAGGCGTGCTCAATGTCGTGCCCGGCCTTGGCGAAACTGCCGGCCAGGCGCTTGGCCGCCACATGGATGTGGATTGCCTTGCCTTCACCGGCTCGACCGCCGTCGGCAAGATGTTCCTGCAGTATTCCGGCCAGTCGAACATGAAGCAGGTCTGGCTGGAGACCGGCGGCAAGAGCCCGAACCTCATCTTTGCCGATTGCGGCGATCTCGACGCGGCAGCCGACATGGCGGCCTTCGGCATCTTCTTCAACCAGGGCGAGGTCTGTTCGGCCAATTCACGCCTGCTCGTCCAGCGCGGCATCAAGGATGCCCTGGTGGAGAAACTGGTGCAGCGTGCGGCGGCCACGCAGCCCGGCGATCCGCTCGATCCGGCTTCGAAAATGGGCGCGATAGTCGATGCCCGCCACGCGGCCAACGTCATGCGCTTCGTTGAAGCCGGCAAGAAAACCGCGCGCCTGGTCGCGGGCGGCGACCTCGTCACGGTCAACGGGCGTGGCAGCTTTGTCCAGCCGACCATCTTCGACGATGTCGCGCCCGCCGATCCGATTGCCCGCGACGAGATCTTCGGGCCGGTGCTTTCGGTCATCGCCTTCGACGACGAGGCCGACGCGATCCGTATCGCCAATGACAGCCCTTACGGGCTGGCCGCATCGCTGTGGACCGACAGCCTGTCGCGCGCGCATCGTATCGCCGGCCGGCTGCATGCCGGCACGGTTTCCGTCAACACGGTCGACGCGCTGAGCCCGATGACGCCGTTCGGCGGTTTCAAGCAATCCGGCTTCGGCCGCGACCTGTCGCTGCATGCGCTCGACAAATACACCGCGCTCAAAACGACATGGATCAAATACTGATGGGCGCCTAAAGCGCATCGCGATTGAACGGATTCAAGCGATGCGCTTTAGGCCTTTGCTCTATGCATGTCATTTGCGCAAAACCGGGGCCACTTTTGCGCGACATGCATTGGGCTTGATCGAAGCCCTCAAACCAGCAACATAGCCAGCCATGCCGCTACGCTTCACGCTCAGACAGCTGGAATATTTCGTCGCCGTGGGCGAAGCCGGTTCCATCGCTAAGGCGGCCGAACAGGTCAATGTATCGCCGCCATCGATTTCGGCCTCGATCGCGCAGCTGGAAACCGAGTTCGGTGTCCAGCTGTTTGTCCGCAAGCATTCGCACGGCCTCTCGCTCACCGCCGGTGGCCGCATCTTCCTCAAGGAAGCCGCCCGGCTGCTCAACGATGCAGACGCCTTGCACGACGTCGCCGGCGACTTTGCCGAGAAGGTGCGCGGCCCGCTGGCGGTGGGATGCCTGCTGACCTTTGCGCAAATCGTGCTGCCGGCGCTGCGCATGCGGTTCGAGCGCGCCTATCCCGATGTGCGCGTGCGCCAGTTCGAGCGCAATCAGGGGCAATTGCTCGAGATGCTGCAGCGCGGTGAAATCGACCTTGCCTTGACCTACGATCTCGAACTGTCGCAGGACATGACCTTCGAGCCGCTGATGCTGGTGCCGGCGTACGTCATGCTGCCGGCGGGGCATCGCTTCGCGGCAAAGGCGTCGATCACGACGGAGGAGCTGGCCGACGAGCCGATGGTTCTGCTCGACCTGCCGTTCAGCCGCGAATATTTTCTGTCGGCATTCCACCAGCGGGGAATCCGCCCCAACATTGCCGAGCGTACCGGCGACATCGCCGTCATGCGTTCCATGGTGGCCAACGGCTTCGGCTACGGCATCGCCAATATGCGGCCGCTCAACACGCTGGCGCCGGACGGCAAGCCGCTGGTCTTCGTGCCGCTGGACGGCGATCTGCGGCCGCTGACCATGGGCGTCGCCTTGCCCAGTTCCGAACACCGCACGCAAACCGTCCAGGCGTTCATCGACCACTGCCGGCATTTCGTCGTCGAGCAAGGCGTGTTCGGCGCCGAGCGGGCTGTCGGCCAGGCAGCACTTCCACAGAAGTAGCCCCGGTTAAGCCAACTGCTGGTCGGCAAGCCGCTGCAGCAATTTTTCCAGCATGCCATCGCAGCGGCGCATTTGCTCGACGCTGACGAACTCATCCGGCTTGTGTCCCTGCGCCATCGATCCCGGTCCGCACACGACCGTCGGCGTGCCGAGATCGCGGCTGAACAGGCCGCCCTCCGTGCCGTAGGCCACCTTGATGGTGTTGTTGGCGCCGGTCAGCGATTTGATGAAAGCGACGGCCTGCGAACTGACCGGCGTGTCCAGGCCGGGATAGGTGTTGGTGATGTCGATGTCGATTGCCGCCTCGAGCGCGATAGCCGAGGCTTCGGTGGCAATGCGCGCGGCCTTCACGCGCAGGCGCTCGAGAATCTCATGCGGGTCGTCGGCCGCGACATTGCGGATCTCGAAGTCGACCTGGCAGAGGTTCGGCACGATGTTCAGCGCCACGCCGGCGTTGATCTTGCCAACATGGACGGTCGTGTAGGCAATGTCGTAGTCGCCGTCGCGGGCGCCATCGCGCACCAGCCGGTCCTGTTCGCGGCGCAAGGCGGCGACGAAGTCGCAGCCGAGATGGATGGCATTGAGCGCCAACGGGGCCAGCGCCGAATGGCCTTCGCGGCCTTTGCAGAGCGCGCGTGCGGCCAGCTTGCCCTTGTGGCCCGTCGCCACCTGCATGTCGGTCGGCTCGCCGACGATGCACAGCAAGGGCCGATGCGGGGCTGCTTGCAGCATGTCGATCAGGCTGCGCACACCGATGCAGCCGATCTCCTCGTCGTAGGAGAGCGCCAAATGCAGCGGCGTGCGCAGCGTCATTTTCGATGCTTTAAGGCACGCCGCGAGCGCGGAGGCCACAAAACCCTTCATGTCGGCTGTACCACGTCCGTAAAGCTTGCCGTCTCGGCTCGTCATCTCGAAGGGCGGCAGCGTCCAGGCCTGGCCGTCGACGGGGACGACGTCGGTGTGGCCGGACAGCATGATGCCGGAAGCATCAGTCGGTCCGATGGTGGCAAACAAATTGGCCTTGTGGCCGTCCTCGCTGCGGATGATCTGGCAAGCAATGCCATGCGCCTCCAGCAACTCCGCCACATAACCGATGAGGACGAGGTTCGAGTCGCGGCTCACCGTCGGGAACGCGATCAGCTTTTCAAGGATCTGGGTGCTGTCCATGCGTTTATGTCTCGTTGGCCGTGGGCGCTATCTAACATCGCGCAGCGGTGGCCTTGAAGTCGCATTTGGCTCAGCCGAAATTCAGCGGATGCTAATCCGGGTGAACGCGATTAGGCGCGGCCTAATCGGCACAGAAGAAATCTGTTGTTTTCCGGCGCCCGCTGCAACTTATGAATGGTCTCACGGCATCACCCACTGGCCGGCCGACTTGCGCCACGGCTGGAAACCATGATCGGGCATGCTGCAAGGCGACGCTGGAAGGAAGGCACGTTCCATGCGCGATCCGCGCTACGACATTCTGTTCGAGCCCGTGAAGATCGGTCCGGTGACCGCCAAGAACCGCTTCTATCAGGTTCCGCATTGCAATGGCGGCGGCTATCGCGATCCTTCGGCCGCGGCCGAGATGCGCCGCATCAAGTCGGAAGGCGGCTGGGGCGTCATCTTCACCGAGCAGACCGAGATGCACCACACATCGGAGATCACGCCCTTCATCGAACTCAGGCTGTGGGACGACGCCGATATCCCGGCGCTGGCGAAGATGGCAGAGGCCATGCACCAGCATGGCGCGCTGGCCGGCATCCAGTTGGCCTATTCGGGCATCAACGGTCCCAACCTCTACACCAAGGAGGTACCGCGCGGACCGTCGGCCCTGCCGATCCGGACCTTCACCAACGATCCGGTCCAAGCGCGCGCCATGGACAAGCAGGATATACGCGACCTGCGTCGCTGGCACCGCAAAGCCTTCAAACGGGCCAGGCTGGCGGGCTTCGATCTGGTGTGCCTCTACGGCGCGCATGGCTTCGGCATCATCCAGCACTTCCTGTCCACCGCCACGAACCAGCGCAGCGACGAATATGGCGGCTCGCTGGAAAACCGCTCGCGGCTGATGCGTGAGCTGATCGAAGAGGGCAGGGATGCCATCGGCGACACGTGCGGCCTGACGCTGCGGCTGTCGCTGGACGAGATGATCGGCGAGCTTGGCTTCGGCAACTCCGAAGTGCGCGACATGATCGAGATGCATGCCGACCTGCCAGACCTCTGGGACCTGGCGCATGGCGCCTGGGAGGACTGTTCGGGGCCGTCGCGGTTCAAGGAGGAGGGCGCGCAGGAGAGCCTGGTGTCCGGCATCAAGATGCTGACCTCGAAGCCGGTCGTCGGCGTCGGTCGCTTCACCTCGCCGGATGTGATGGTGAAGATGATCAAGTCCGGCACGCTGGACTTCATTGGCTGCGCGCGGCCGTCGATTGCCGATCCCTTCCTGCCGAAGAAGGTGGAGGAGGGGCGGATCGAGGACATTCGCGAATGCATCGGCTGCAACATCTGCATCACCGGCGACATGACCATGTCGATCTCGCGCTGCACGCAGAACCCGACCTTCATGGAGGAGTGGCGCAAGGGCTGGCATCCCGAGCGGATGCAGGCCAAGGGCGACAGCGACAGCGTGCTGATCGTCGGAGCCGGCCCCGCCGGGCTGGAAGCCGCCAGGGCACTCGGCCTGCGCGGCTACCAGGTGGCCATCGCCGAAGCAGGAACCGAACTTGGCGGCCGCGTGGCGCGCGAGTGCCGCTTGCCTGGTCTCTCGGCATGGGGGCGTGTGCGCGACTACCGCCAGTACCAGATCAGCCAGATGTCCAATGTCGACGTCTATTTCGAAAGCCGATTGTCGGCGCAGGAGATACTGGCCTTCGGCTTTCAAAACATCGCCATCGCCACCGGCTCGACATGGCGCCGCGACGGCGTGGCGCGCGCGCATGTCGTGCCGATGCCGGTCGACCCGGCGATGCCGGTCTACACGCCGGACGATCTGATGGGCGGCAATGTGCCGACCGGCAGCGTCGTGCTGTTCGACGATGATCACTATTACATGGGCGGTGTCCTGGCCGAGCTGATGGCGCGGCAGGGCGCAAAGGTGACGCTGGTGACGCCGTCGGCCTATGTGTCCGACTGGACCCGCAACACGCTGGAGCAGGGCGCCATCCATCGCCGGCTGGCCGAACTCGGCGTCGAGATCGTGCTGAACCGCACCGTGACGCGCATCGTGCCGGGCGGCGTTGCCACGGCCTGCGCCTATACGGGCAGCCAACGCGACATCGCCGCGGACGCGGTCGTGCTGGTGACGTCGCGCCAACAGGACGACGGCGTCTGGCGCGAGCTGAAGGCGCGGCGGGACGAATGGGCCGACAGCGGCATCCGCTCGATCAAAATCATCGGCGATGCCGAGGCGCCGGGTCCGATCGCCTGGGCAACCTATGCGGGCCACCGCTTCGCGCGCGAGCTGGACGAAGCCGATATCGGCGACGCACTGCCCTTCCGCCGCGAGATCACGGCGTTGGCCGCGGAATAGGTGAGGATGCGCTTGGCATCAGGCGCCATGCCTATTCGTGTTTTTGTTTTTTACTCGATGATCCTATCATCGTTTTCGTTCCTCATCCTGATAAGAGCAGCTCTAAAAACCATAGGTAACACGATTGGCAGCACAACGATTCTCCATGGTGCCTTAAATCTAGATGATATGTAAGATATACCTGCGATCATGCTACCTTTTCTCCAAGCTTTTCGAAGATTTATCCTGCCAAGAGAAACTTTACCATTTCTCATCAGGAATCTCCCATATATAAGGTATATCGCTCCTAAATCCCATTCAGTTTTCTCGTTGAAAACGTCAACTGTTCGCGATGATTCCTCTCTGGATAAGATTTTTATTAACTGAAAAGTCGCCTTTTCTCCAATCTTTCTTTCAGCTATTCGTATCCAAAACTCCGATTTTTCCAGATCTTTAGGTATCATA